>NZ_JBHVSY010000007.1:295817-359327 GCF_042884935.1 Streptomyces sp. NPDC058092 | reverse complement strand
CCATCTCCCCAGCCCATTCCCCCTGCATGCCTACAAGACTGGCCCCGACTCCACCGAGCCGGGGCCAGAACCCGAGAATTTCAGCAATCTTCTAGTCGTCTGGTTCCACTGACTCGTTGCCTGAGTACCTGGTTGGCCAGACTGGCCAACTACAGCGCTACGTCACACCTTGTGTGACCGAGATATTTAGTTGACGGGCGAGCGCGCTGGTTGACGGATCTTGATCCCGTAACGCTGTGTTGTGATCAGTTCCGAAGAATGGCCCCCGTTACCGGTCGAGTGGTGCTGGTATCGGTGAGTGGACGAGGTAGCCAGGGCGAAGATCCCGTCGGATGTGCTCGCCGCCCGGCACCGGGGCCCCCACCGCACGGCCGTTCGTCGGACGGCAATGCCCCATGACCGCGCCGATCCCGACACACTCCCGCCCGACGGTCCGGTCCGAACCACCTGGCGTTCACAGCAGCGCGGCCGCGATGTCCTCGACCGTCGACACCGGCACGAGCGCCGACTCCGCCGGTGTCCGCACGTCGTCGTCGGCGTACCAGCCGGAACCGTGGACCACCACGTCGCGGCCCGCCTCGACCAGCCCGCGGTCGACGGCGTTGCACACGCCGGTCAGCGCCATGACCAGCGACCACTCGCGGAGCGCCCGCGGATCGCCCGGCAGCGGCCGCGGATGGTCCGCGACCAGTTCCCGCAGCGCCGGGTAGCGTTCGAGGCACTCGCGGCGCGAGACCACGATGCCGTCGCCGCCGTGCCGGGCGATGACGGCGTTCATCGCCGGTGAGGTGGCCGGGCGGTGGGTGTAGAAGGTCGGGTCGAGGATCTCGTCCACCTCGTCGGCGACGCCCGGGAAGTGCGGGTCGGCCCGCTGCCGCCACAGCCCGTCGCCGCCGCGCTCGTAGCCCGGCAGTCCGGCCCGGTCGAAGCTGCCCCGGCGCAGGCTGAGCACCATGTCCGGGGTCCCCAGGTGCTGGACGAGCAGGCTAGCCGGACGGCTCGCCGGACGAGCCGCGCCGGCGGCCTCCAGCACGTCCCGGCCGGCGTGGTAACCGAGCAGTCCGAACGCGCTCGACACGGCGTGTGCGTGCAGCCGCGGCCCGGCGGCGTCGGTCGGATCCGCGTCCTGCTCGAAAAAGGCCCGTGCGGTGTCGGCCACGAGGTAGTTGCGCAGGTCCAGCGAGAACCACAGGTTCACGCCGTGGCGCCGTTTGAGGTCCGCCGCGTACGCGTCGGTGAACTGCCGGGCCAGCGCCTTGACGTCCTCGGCGCGCTCGCCGTCGTACACCATCAGCGGGTTGCGGGCCCGTAGTTCCGCGTCGTCGGTCAGGCTCCCGGCCCGCAACTTGGACCGGCCGGAGGCCGGGGCCAGCGTGGCGATCCGCAGCCGGTCGGGGGTGGCCAGTCCGGCGGCCAGTGCCCGCGCGACGGCGTCGCGGAGCGCGGTCCCCTTGTTCGCCGACGTGGGCGTGAAGATCATGACCGGTTCGCCCGTACGGCGGATGTACTCCACGGCGCGGGCGACGATCAGCAGGGAGGGGAAGGTCTTGGTGGTGTGCGTGCCGGGGTTGCCGGCCAGGTCCAGCAGGACCAGCCGGTGGCTGCCGTACTTGCCCAGTTCCCGCCACTGTGCCCGGGCCGGTTCGAAGAAGCCGCGGACGTCGGCGTCCGGTTCCGGCAGCGCGAAGCCGGGGGAGAACGCGCCGGGTTCGGTGACCGGCGCCGGGTCGTCCACCAGGGCCGCGACGGCCTGCGGCAACCGTTCGTAGTAGTCGAGGATCAGGTTGCGCTCGGCGACGAGTGCGGTGGTCATGCGGGTCCTCCCCGGTCTGCTGCCCGATGGGCCGGCGGATCGATCCAGTGCCGCCGACGCCGGAACGGGTAGGCGGGCAGCGTGCAGACTCGTCCCGGGCGGTCCTTGAGGTAACTCGTCCAGTCGGTGTCCTCACCGCGCAGCCAGGAGTCGGCGGCCGCGTGCAGCTCCGGTCCGGCCTCGCCCGGCAGCGGTGGCCCGGCCTGCGGTCCCGCCGCGGCCTGCCGCAGCGCCGCGGCCGCCTCGGCGGGCTCGCGGGCGGCGATCGCCGCCCGGTACGGCAGGACCCGGCGGCCCGCGGCCAGGGTGTAGGCGACATCGGCCAGGCGCAGGCCGGGGCCGGCGGTCTCCAGATGCCCGGCCAGCCGCTGGCAGGCCTCAAAGAGCGCCGCCGGGGAATGCGCGGAGAGCGGCAGCAGCTGCCAGCCGGCCGCCGGTGCCGGAGCGGGCCGGGCGGCCTGTTCCAGCACCACGTGTGCGTTACTGCCGCCCAGCCCGAACGAGCTCACCCCGGCCAGCCGGCTGCCGTCGTGCGGCCAGGGCCGCAGCGTCCGCGGCACGGTGAACGGCCCGGTCTCGAACCGGAGTTCCGGGTGGGGCTCGCGGAACTGCACATGGGCGGGGACGCTGCCCTCGCCGACGGCGCGGACGGCGGCCACCAGTCCGGCGATGCCCGACGCCGCGTCCAGGTTGCCGATGTTGGCCTTGGCGGTGCCGAGCGCGCAGGACCCGGCGGGTGACGCACCGGCCGCCCGCCAGACCTGGTGCAGGGCGGCGAGCTCGATGGCGTCGCCGAGGACCGTGGCGCTGCCGTGCGCCTCCAGATAGCCGAGCTCGTGCGGGCTCACCTCGGCGCGGGCGAGTGCCTCGGCGACCACTGCGGCCTGCCCGTCCGCCCCCGGCGCCGCGAAACCGGCGCGGTGGGCGCCGTCGTTGTTCACCGCCCAGCCGCGCAGCACGGCGTGCACGCGGTCGCGGTCCGGGTCGACATCGGCGTAGCGCTTGAGGACCACGGCGGCGGCACCGGTGCCGTACCCGGTGCCGGCGGCCGCCGCGTCGAAGGCCCGGCACCGCCCGTCCGGTGAGACCAGCCCCTCGGGCGTGTGCCGGTGGCGCGGCAGCGAGACGCTCGCACCGCCGGCGACGGCGAGGTCGCAGCCGTAGTCGAGGAGGCTCTGCGCGGCAACGCAGACGGCCGTGAGCGAGCTGGAGCACGCGGTCTGGACGGCCATCGCCGGCCCGCGCAGGCCGAGCCGGTACGCCACCTGCGCGGGCAGGTAGTCGGCGCCGGGCCGGGTGGCGAGCTGCGCCTCCCAGTCGTCCGGGCCGCCGCCCGAGGCCGCGGGGTTGCCGAGCAGGTGGAAGAGGAAGTACCGGTTGGTGGAGATGCCGGTGAAGACCCCGACATCGCCGTCGTGCCGCCGCGGATCGCAGCCGGCGTCCTCCAGCGCCTCCCAGGCCGACTCGAGGAACAACCGGTGCTGCGGGTCGAGCAGCGCGGCGTCACGGGCGTCGAAGCCGAACAGTTCCGCGTCGAACCCGGCGATGCCGTCGAGCGCCCCGCCGGGCAGCACCCCGCCGGACCGCACCAGCGCCGGGTCCTCCAGCAGCCCCGGGCCGATGCCGAGTTGTCGCAGCTCCGCCTCGGTGTAGTCGTGGACGGCGTCGACGCCGTCGCGCAGCAGCCGCCAGAGTTCCGGCACGCTGTCCGCGCCGGGGAACCGGCCGGCGAGGCCGACGACGGCGACGCGGTCGTCGTACCCGCTCACCGCCGCCCCTTCCCTTCGCGGCGGGCCCGGCGCGCGGCCCGTTCGGTGACCCGGCGCAGGCCGGGCGCAGCGGTGGGCGCAGCGGTGGGAGCAGCGGTGGGAGCAGCGGTGGGCGCAGCGGTGGGCGCAGCGTCGCCTTCAAGGTGGCGGGCCAGCGCGGCGACGGTCGGATGCCGGTACATGTCCAGCAGCGGCACCGGTACACCGAGGCCGTCCCGCAGCAACCGCTGCACATCGGCCAGCAGGAGCGAATTGCCGCCCAGGTCGAAGAAGTTGGCGTCGGTGACGACAGCCGGTACCTCGAGGGCCGTGCACCACGCCCGGGCTATCGCCTCTTCGGTGGCGGTACGCGGCCCCGGGCCCTGTCCCACGGGCAGGGGCGCCCGCGGAGCGGGCAGTGCCCGGGTGTCCACCTTCCCTGTGCTGGTCAGCGGCAGAGCGTCGAGGACGGTCAGCAGGCGCGGCACCAGATGCTCCGGCACCTGGGCCGACAGCCGGCGGCGCAGCTCCCCGGGATCGAGCCGGGTGCCCGCGACGGGCTGCACATGACCCAGCAGTTCCGTGCGGCCGGTGTCGTCGGGCCGGGCGACCACCACCGCCCGCAGCACGCCGGGCAGTGCCGCGAGGTGGTACTCGACCTCGCCGAGTTCGACGCGGATGCCGCGGATCTTCACCTGGCGGTCCAGCCTGCCCAGATACGCCAGCCTGCCGTCCGGCAGCCGGCGCCCCAGATCGCCGGTGCGGTAGCTCGACATGCCGCGTCCGGTGCCGCCGTCGCGGCCGAACCGGTCGGCGGTCAGCTCAGGCGCCTGCCAGTAGCCCGGTGCGACGTACGGGCTGTGGATGACGATCTCCCCCTCGTCGGCCGACGGGTCGCCCCCGGGGCCGAGGAGCGAGACGGCGTATCCGGCCAGCGGGTAGCCGATGGGCAGGACGTCGTGCTCCAGCGCGGCATCCGGCGGCAGGTGGTCCTGAACGGCGAAGCTGGCCTCGGTGGCCCCGTACCCGTTGACGAACACACAGTCCGGCGCGAAGTGCGCGCGGCAGCGCAGCGCGTCGTGCCGGGTCACGGATTCGCCGCCGAGCACCACCGCGCGGACCGTGTCCAGACGCCGCCCCCCGAGCGCGTCGACCAGGTAGCGGTACACCGTCGGTGTGCAGTGGAAGACCGTCGCCCCCCGGTCGGCCAGGGCCTGTGCGAGGTGGGCCGGGCCGTGCCGCCGCACGTCCACGACGACGGCGGCCGCCCCGGCGAGCAGTGCCGCGAAGGTGTCGGTCACCGCCATGTCGAAACTGAAGGAGGACACCACGCTCAGCCGGTCCGCAGGCGTGATGCGGAAGTTCTCGATGTGGTTGGCGACTCCGTGCAGCACGTTGCGGTGCGTCTGCGGCACGCCCTTCGGCCGGCCCGTGGAACCGGAGGTGCAGAGCAGATAGGCCAGGTCGTCGGGACGGGCCGGCTGCTCGTCGGGGCGGACGTCCGGGCCGCCGGGACCGGCCGGCCCCGGCGGCGGCACCACGCGCAGCGGTTCGGCCCGCAGCCGGTCCACCGGGCCGGCCCCGTCGGCGATCACGATGTCGATGCCGGCGAGCGCGACGAGCTGTGCCAAGCGCGGTACGGGATGGGCCGGGTCCAGCGGTACGTAGCAGCCACCGGCGAACAGGACGCCCAGAATCGCGGCCACGGTCTGCGGCGAGTGCTCCAGCAGGATGCCGACACGATCACCGTGCCGGATGCCGGCGGCCCGGAGTGCGGCCGCCGTCCGGTTCGCCGCGTCCGCCAGCATGCGGTACGTCCACGGCTCGCCCTCGCCGAGCACCGCCACGGCGTCGGGCCGCCGGGCGGCCTGTGCCGCGAATGCGGCCGGGATCGTCCCATGGCCGGCGAGCGGCCGGTACCCGGTCTGCCGCCGGTGCCGGTCGGCGAAGGGCACGGGCGGTGCCCCGTCCGGTTCCGGAGGGAACCGCCGGTCGTGCGGAGTCGTTGCGGTCACCTGGCCCCACCGTTCCCTTCCGGTACGGCGGACGGCCCCGCCGGTGTGCGGCGCAGGCGCTCGCGCAGCGCGAGCAGCCGGCGGCAGACGTCCGGGGTCCGCTCGGCCGGGAATTCCTCCGGCTCCCAGCCCGGTTCGGCCTCCGCCAGCGCCGCCGCGGCGGCCGGGGCGAACCCGACCCGCCCGCCCTCGACGACGATCCCGTCGGCCTGCGACCACCGCTGGTTGGCGGCCACCGCCTCGGCCCGGCTCAGTCCGGCCGGCAGACGCAGGGTAAGGCGGCCGCCGCTGATCCTCACCGGGTAGCCGCCGGGCAGCCCGGCCACGCCCGGCAGGCTGGTGTCCAGCTCCGAGCCGCTCGCCAGCGCGTCGATCAGCATCGCCCCCGCCTGTCCGGTCACGTGGTTGAGGGCCGACCGGTCGCAGGCACGCTGACCGGCCAGCGCCGCCGTGACCCCGTCCAGCGGCTCGTCGTCCAGCCAGCCGAGGGCCTCGCCCGCCGGGCCCGGCGGGTTCAGGTGCACATGGTGGCCGACCACCCGCAGCCGGCGCTGGTCGGGCAGGCCGAGCCGGGCCTGCAGACTCGCGGCCAGCAGCGCGACGTTGCCGATGCCGCACAGCACCGGCACCCGCAGCGCGGCCAGCACCGGGTTGACCGCGTCCGGAAAACAGGCGTTGACGAACCAGGAGCCGCACTCGGCCGCCGCCCGGCCGGCCACCACGGCGAGATCCGCCTGCAGCGGGAGAGTCAGACCGAAGCCACCGCGCCCGAGGAGGGCGGTCCAGGCGGAGGGCGCCCCGCGGCGCTCCCACGGCGACTGGTGGGACGCGCACAGCAGCACACCGTCCGGCGCCTCCTGACGGATCACCCCAGGCAGCGCGGCCCGCATGTCCGGCCCGGTCGTCCGCGGCCGGAAGCGCACGGCACGACCGGCCAGCGCGGCACGCGTGCCGGCCAGCCCGCACAGTTGGCCGACGCTCTCCCCACGGGCTGCCACGACCACCTGCAGCGGCGGGCCGGCCGCTGTCGCCAAGGCGGCGCAGACGGAGGCGGCCAGAGAACCACTGCCGATCACCACGACCGTGGGCACCGCCGTCATCGCACCGGGGCCCGTCCGTGCGGTCTCGCGGTCGCGAAAGTGATCTTCGGTATCGGCACCGCTGGATAGTAACGCCTCACCGGCCGCGCCGGAGGCCTCCGCGGCAAGGAATTCGAACACTTCCCAAGCGCCGACGGCGTGGTTAGCATGCCCACTCAGTGCGAGATCAACTAAGCCCTGTCCGGCCGGTGTTCCTGGCGGCGGTGTGGTGTCGGCGGCGAACCTCCGGACACCTGTGGGCGTTTTCCGGGGGGAGCTTGGGTTGAGGGTGTCGCCGATATCCGCGCCGGCCGTGTACGGCACCGGCCAGGAGCCGGTCGGGCTGGCCGATCTGCCCGGGACCCGCTGGCAGGTGTGGCGCGACGCCGTCCTGCGCTCCACCGGGTTCCCCGCGGAGGGCCTGCGCGTGTTCGCCTCGGCCGCCGCCGCCGCGGCCGCCGAGGCCCGTCTCGCCGGAGACATCGACGAGGCCGGCTATCGCGCAGCCTTCGGGGAGGCCGCCGCGGTCATCGGCGCCCGGCTGTACGAGATAGCGGGCGACCCGCTCTTCCGCGAGGCGATCACCTGGCAGAACCCCGGTGTGCTGGCGTCCCTGGACGGGCTGCGCGCGGCCGGCCCCGACGCCCCGCCGGACCGCAAGACCCGCCGCCGGCAGGCGGTGGTGGCCCGCTACTGGCAGCGCTACTGCGCCAAGAACGACACCATCGGCTTCTTCGGCCCGGTGTGCTGGGTCCGGCTGACCGACGACGACGCTGTGGTGACGGCCCGTCCGGGACCCGGCCTGGTGACCGGGCGGCAGGTGTACTTCGAGTGGTGGGCCCTGGCGGCGTTCGCGGACCGGCTGGCCTCCGATCCGCGCTTCCGGCCGCACCTGCCCGTGGCACTGCAGCCCCAACTCTCCGTACGGGGAGGGATGCTGCACCGTCCCGTGGCCCCGCCCGTGGAGCTCACCCCCGCCGAGGCGGCACTGTTCGGCCTGCTGACCGGGCCGCGCCCGGCCGCCGGGCTGGTGGCCGAGCTCGTCGCGGACAGCGGCAACCCCGTCCGCCGCAGCGCGGACGGGTTCATGCTGCTGGAGCGCCTCACCGAGCGCGGCGTGCTGCGCTGGGGCATCGACCTGCCGCTGAACCTCACCGCCGAACCGACCCTGCACGCGGCCATCGACGCGATCGGCGATCCGGCCGCCCGCGAGGCCGCCCGCGAGGAGTTCGGCCGGCTGGACGCCGCCCGCTCCGCGGTGGCCGCCGCGGCCGGCGACCCGGCCGCCCTGCACGCCGCGGCGGTCCGGCTGGACGAGGTGTTCACCGAGCTGACCGGGCTCGACAGCCGTCGCAGGGCGGGGCAGACGTACGCCGGACGCACGCTGTGCCACGAGGACTCCGTGCGCGACCTGGAGCTGTCGTTCGGCCGGCCGCTGCTCGAGGAGCTGGCGCCCGCACTCGACGTGCTGCTCACGGCCGCGCGCTGGCTCAGCCACGCCCTGGCGTCGGCGTACCGGCAGGCGCTGCGGGAGGTCTACGCCGACCTGTGCGCCGACCTCGGCACCCGGGAGGTACCGCTGGGCGATCTGCGCTATCTCGCCCACGGCTTGTTCTTCGGCGCCGGCCGACGGCCGGTCGACGACGTCGTGGCCGCCTTCGCCGGCCGGTGGGCCGAGCTGACGGGCGGGACGGAACCGGCACCGGGCACCCGCCGGGTGCGGCTGCGCTCCGCGGAGCTGTCCGCCCGGGCCGCCGAGCTGTTCGACGCGCCGGGGCCCGGCTGGTCCACCGCCCGTATCCACAGCCCGGACCTGCAGATCGCCGCGCCCAGTCTGGAGAAGCTGGCCGCCGGCGACTACACGGTGGTGCTCGGCGAGCTGCACGCGGCGTATCTGACGCTGTGCACCGGCGTGTTCAGCCGGGCCCACCCCCGGCCGGGCGCCCTGCGGTCCGCGATCGACCGGGATCTCGGGAGGGACCGGGTGCAGCTGCTGCTGCCGGAGGACTTCCCCCGGATGACCGCCCGGGTCGCCGACCTGCTGTGGTCGCCGGACAACTGGCAGCTCGGCTTCGTACCGGCGCCCGGCGCCGAGCACTCCCGGCTGCTCCCGGTCACCGCGCTGACGGTGACCGAGCGGGACGACGACCTGGTGGCGCAGCACGCCGACGGGCAGGAGTGGCCGCTGCTGGAGCTGTTCGCCGACTTCCTGTCCATGCACACGGCGGACGCGTTCAAGCTGGTCGCGGCCGGCCCGCACACCCCCCGGGTGGCGATCGACCGGCTCGTCGTGGAGCGCGAGACCTGGCGCAGCACCGTCGGGGCGACCGGCCTGGCCACGGCCAAGGGCTATGCCGAGCGGTATCTCGCGGCCCGGCGCTGGGCGTCGGAACTCGGTCTGCCGGACCGGGTGTTCATCCGCCTCGGCACCGAACTCAAGCCCACATACGCGGACCTGACCAGCCCGCCGCTGGTGTACTCGCTCGCGTCCATGGTGCGCCGCGCCTGTCTGGACCGAGGGCCCGACGTCGAGGTGGTGGTCACGGAGGTGCTGCCGCTCCCCGAGGACACCTGGGTGCCGGATGCCGCCGGCCGCACCTATTACTCGGAGCTGCGCGTGCAGGTCCGCGATCCGCTCGTGCCGCCGCACGCCGCGGGGAGCGCCGATGACTGAGGCCGTGCCCGAGTGCTGGGGCAGGGGAGAGTTGCTCGCGGCGGCCGCGCCGACCGTGCCGCAGGCCGTCCTGGCGGCGGCGCGGCGGCGCCCCGGCGCGATCGCCGTGCGGCAGGGCCGGCGTGCGGTGACCTACGCCGAACTGGTCGCCTCGGCCGGCGGACTCGCCCGGACGCTGCGTGACCTCGGCGTCGGCCCCGAGGTCACGGTCGGTGTGTGCGGCCGGCGCCGGCCGCACACGATCGCGGCGATGCTGGGCGTCATGCTCGCGGGCGGTGCCTATGTGCCGCTGGACCCGACGCACCCCCGCGACCGGCTGCTGGCCGTTCTCGACGACGCCGGTGCGGAACTCGCGGTCGTCGACGCCGAGGGCCGCGCACTGCTCGCCGACGCGGCGCCGGACCGGCTGTTCGTGACCGCACCGGCCGGCGGCCGGGCCTCCCTGGACCACCCGTCCCCGGATCACCCGTCCCTGGACCACCCGGTCCTGGAGGCCCTGTCCCCGGACAACCCGGCGTACGTGATGTACACCTCCGGCTCGACCGGCGCCCCGAAGGGCGTGGTCGTCACCCATCGCAGCGTGACGGCGTTCCTGACGGCCTCCGCACACCGATTCGGGATCGGGACGGACACGATCGCCCTGGCCACCGCGTCGTTCGGCTTCGACGTGAGCGTCCTGGAGGTCTTCACCACGCTGGCCGCCGGCGGCACCGTCGCCCTGGTGCCGGAGGCCGACCGCCGTTCACCGGAGCGGCTCGGCCGCTTCGCCGCCGCCCACCACGTCACCTGGGCCACCCCGCCGGTGTCGATGCTGCCGCTGCTGGACCCGGCCGATTTCGCCGCGCTGCGGGTGCTCGTGGCCACCGCCGAACCGGTGGCGCCCGATCAGGTGCGGCGCTGGGCGGGCACCGCCGAGGCGCCGAGGCTGCGCTTCGTCAACGCCTACGGCCCGACGGAGACCACAGTCGAGGCCACCGCCCACGACGCCGCCGGCGACTGGACCCGGCCGGTACCGATGGGCCGCCCGCTGCCTAACCTGCGCGTGTACGTGGTGGACGCGGCGCTGCGCCCGGTGCCCGTCGGCATGGCGGGCGAGCTGTTGGTCGGGGGCACCGGGCCGGCCCGCGGATACCTCGGACGGCCGGGCCTGACCGCGCAGTGGTTCGTCGCCGACCCCTTCTCCGGGTCGGGCGGGCGGCTCTACCGCACCGGTGACCTGGCGGCCTGGGAACCGGACGGAGCCCTGCGCTACCTCGGCCGCGCCGACCGGCAGCTCAAGGTTCGCGGTCACCGCGTCGAGCCGGGGGAGGTGGAGGCCGCTCTGGCCGGCCACCCCGAGGTCCGTCAGGCGGTCGTCGACCTGGTCCCGACCGCGGCGGGACCCCTGCTCACGGCGTTCCTGACGCCCGCGCGGGCACCGTCGGACGCGGCCCTGCGCGAGCACTGCGCCCGGCTGCTGCCGGCGGCCATGGTGCCCGCGCGTTTCGTCCGGCTCGACGCGCTGCCGCGCAACGCGTCCGGCAAGACCGACCGGGCGGCGCTGCACGAGCTGGCGTCACCGGCCACCGCGGAACCCGGCGACGGCTGGCAGCCGGACAGCGAGGAGGCGGCCGTGGTCGCCCGGGCCTGGGCCGACGTGCTGGGCGTGCCGGTGCGCTCCGGCGACGACACCTTCTTCGACGCCGGCGGCCACTCCCTCGGCGCGATGCGGCTGGTCGCCCGGCTGCGGGCCGACCTGGACCGGGACGTACGGATCGAGGACGTCCTGCGCGGCCGTACGGTCGACGGCCTCGCCGCCGCCCTGGCCACCGCCGCGCCGGCCGGCCCGGAGCTGACGCGCGGCAACCCGCCGGCGCTGTCGGCGGCGCAACGGCGGCTGTGGTTCCTCGACCAGCTCACGGCGGAGAGCGGCGCCTACAACATCGCGCTGGCGCAGCGGCTGCACGGCCCGCTGGACCCGGCGGCGCTCCGGTCCGCCCTGGCCGAGGTCGCCCGGCGGCACGAGGTGCTGCGCTGGCGGATACCGACCGTCGACGGCGCGCCGGCCGTGGTGATCGACCCACCCGGCGACATCCCCCTGCCGGTCACCGATCTGACGACGCTGCCGCCGGCGGAGCGGGCCGGCGCCCTGGCCGCACAGCTCACGCAGGCCGCCGGGGCCCGCTTCGACCTGGCCGCCGACCGGCTCTGGCGGGCCCGCCTGCTCCGGGTCGGCGAGGACGAGCACGTGCTGGCGGTCACCGCCCACCACGCCGTCTTCGACGGCTGGTCACAGGGACTGTTCCTGCACGACCTGGGCACGGCGTACGCGCGCCGCGCGGCGCCGCTGCCGCCCGCGGCGGCCTCGTTCGCCGACTACGTGGCCTGGCGGGCGGACCGGGCGAACCGCCGCGCCGACACCGATCTGCGCTGGTGGCTGGAGCACCTCGACGGCGTGCCGCCCGTGCTGGAACTGCCCGGCGACCACCCCCGCCCGGCCGAGCAGACCTTCCGGGGCGGGCGCGTGGAGACGCTCCTCGGGGCGGGGACCACCGCGGCGGTGCACGCGCTGGCCCGTGACTGCGGGGCGACGCCGTCGGCGGTGCTGCTGGCCGTGCTCGGCCAGCTCGCCGGACGGCTCGCCGGGCGCGACGACCTGGTCATCGGCACACCCGCGGTGGACCGCCGGCACCCCGCGTTCCTGGATCTCGTGGGCTTCTTCATCGAGGTGGTGCCGCTGCGGCTGCGCCCGGCCGCCGGCCGGAGCTTCCGGGCGCAGGTGCGGGACACCCGGGACGAGCTGCTCGACGCCCTGGCCCACCCCGAGGCACCCGTCGAGCGCCTGGTGGAGGCGCTGCGGCTGCCCCGCGACGCGTCCCGCCAGCCGCTGGTCCAGGTGCTGTTCAACGCCTACAACTTCCCGCAGCCGCGGCTCGAACTGCCCGGACTGGATGTCACGGCGGAGCCCGTACCCGTGCCCGGGGCCCCGTTCGACCTGACCGTCTACGCCGCCGAGGCCGACGGACGCTACCGGATCGAACTCGTCCACAACACCGATCGCTTCACGACCGCCCGCGCGGAGCGGCTCCTCGCCGCCTACGTACACCTGCTGGATGGTTTCCTCGACACGCCGGACCGCCCGGCCGGGGAGATCGGCCTCGGCCCGTACGCCGATCTGTTCGAGGGCACGACCGCCGGGCCCGCGCCGGCCGTGCCGCCGGCCCTCCCGGCGCTCCCCGTCCCCGGCGGCGGCACCGAGGCGGCCGTCCTGGCCGTCTGGCGGCAGGTCCTGGAGCGCGACGACATCAAGGCCACCGACAACTTCTTCGATGTCGGTGGAACGTCACTGCTGCTCGTCACCGTGCGGCAGCGACTCGAGGACGTGCTCGGCCGGCACCTGAGGGTCGTGGACCTGTTCCACCACCCGAACGTCCGCGCGCTCGCCGCCCATCTCGACGGTGCCGCACCGGCAGCCGGTGCGGACCGCGGCACCGACCGAGGCCGGGCACGCCGCCGTCGCGCCCCGGCCCGCGCCACCCGGCGGCGTGGGCCGAACTGAACAGCACCGCCCGGCTTCCGGACTCGGAGAGGCAAGAATGACGACCCCGCAGAACACCCCCGGCGGCGATGACGACGTCGAACCGATCGCGATCGTGGGAATGGCGTGCCGCCTGCCCGGCGCGGCCGACGTCGACGCCCTGTGGCGCAACCTGGTCGACGGTGTGGTGTCGACCCGCACCGTGCCGCGCACCGAGCTGCTCGCCGCGGGAGTGTCCCCCGCGGTGGTCGACGACCCGTCGTACGTGCCGGTGGTGTCCGCCCTGGACCACCCCGAGTCGTTCGACTACGGCTACTTCGGCATGACCCGCCGTGAGGCGGAGCTGGCCGATCCGCAGATCCGGCTCTTCCTCGAGCTGGCGAACACCGCGCTGCAGCACGGCGGTTACGACGCGACACGCTTCGACGGGGACATCGGCGTCTACGGCGGGGTCGGGCCCACCCGGTACTACTGGCGGCACCTCGGCGCCAACCGCGCCGTGAGCGACGCCCTGGACGGCTCGATGGCCCTGTCCAACGCCAACCTGGCCGACTACGTCACGACCACCACCTCGTACCACCTCGACCTGCGCGGACCGAGCGTCAGCGTGCACACGGCCTGCTCCACCTCGCTGGTCGCCGTGCACACCGCCTGCGAGTCGCTGCGCGGCGGCGAATGCGATCTGGCCCTGGCCGGCGGCGCGTCCATCGAGCTGCCGCTCAACCACGGCTACCTGCACACCGAGGGCGGGGTGGAGTCCGCCGACGGCCGCTGCCGCCCGTTCGACGCCGGCGCGACGGGCACCCTGTGGGCCTCCGGAGGCGCCATGGTGCTGCTCAAGCGGCTGTCCGACGCCCTGGCCGACGGCGATCACGTGCACGCGGTGATCCGCGGCAGCGCGGTCAACAATGACGGCGCCGGCAAGGTCGGCTTCACCGCGCCCGGCGTGGAAGGACAGGCCGCCGTGGTGTCGACGGCCCTGTCCGTGGCCGGGGTCGACCCCCGGACTGTGAGCTACGTCGAGGCGCACGGCACGGCCACCCGCCTCGGCGACCCGATCGAGGTGAGTGCGCTGTCGCAGGCGTACGGCCGGCAGACCGGCGACCGGGGCTGGTGCGGCCTGAGCTCGCTCAAGTCCAACCTGGGCCACCTGAGCCAGGCCGCCGGGGCCGCCGGACTGATCAAGGCGGCGCTGGCCCTGCGCCACCGGATGATCCCGCCCAGCGTCGGCTACGAATCGCCCAACCCCGCCATCGACTTCCGCACCGGCCCGTTCTACGTCAACGCCACGCTGGCCAAATGGGACACCGACGGCACGCCGCGCCGGGCCGGGGTCAGCTCGTTCGGTATCGGCGGCACCAACGCGCACGTCATCCTCGAGGAGGCGCCGAGCCCGGCGGGCACCCCGTCGGAGCGGTCCGCGCACCTGCTGCAACTGTCCGCGCGCACCCCCGAGGCCCTGGCCACCGCCGTGGACGAACTCGCCGCGCACCTGGCCGACCGGCCCGAACTGGCCGTCGCCGACGTGGCACACACGCTGCGGGCCGGCCGGCGCGAGCACCGACACCGTACGGCGGTCGTCGCCACCGACAGCGCGGCGGCGGTGGCCGCGCTCAGGGCGGGCAAGCGCCGGCCGGCCGGCGAGGCCGCGCCGGAACGCCCCCGGCTGGCCTGGCTCTTCTCCGGCCAGGGCGCCCAGTACGCCGGCATGGGCGCGGCGCTCTACCGCACCGAGCCCGTCTTCCGCGACACCGTCGACACCTGCGCCGAACTCCTCGCCCCGGAGCTGGGCCTGGACCTGAGGCAGTTGCTGTTCGCCGACGGCAGCGGCCCGGACACCGAGGCCGCGCAGGCCGAACGGGAGGCCGCCGACCAGCGGTTGCGCCGCACCGTGTACACCCAGCCGGCGCTGTTCACGGTGGAGTACGCGCTGGCCGTGCTCTGGCGCTCGTGGGGCCACTCCCCCGACGCGATGGTCGGCCATTCCATCGGCGAGTACGTCGCCGCCACTCTCGCCGGGGTGTTCGAACTCCCCGACGCGCTGCGCCTGGTCGCGCTGCGCGGACGGCTGATGGACGCCCTGCCGGCCGGCGCGATGCTCGCCGTGCAGCGGGCGGCCGAGCAGGTGGCGCCGCGGCTGCCCGCCGGACTGTCGGTGGCCACCGTGAACGGGCCGGGCGTGTGCGTGGTGGCCGGTCCGGCCGACGCGGTCGCGGAATTCGCCGCGGAGCTGGAGGCCGACGGCGTCCGCAGCCGCGAGCTGCGCACCTCGCACGCCTTCCACTCCGCGATGACGGACCCGATCCTCGCCGAGTTCACCGCCGCCGTGGCCGCGGTGCCCCGGCAGGCCCCGCGGCTGCCCTTCCTGTCCAACGTCACCGGCACGTGGTTCACCGCGCAGGACGCCGCGGACCCGGCGTACTGGGCGCGGCACCTGCGCGGCACCGTCCGCTTCGGGGACTGCGTCGGCACCCTGCTGGCCGACGGCGAGTGGGCGTTCGTGGAGTGCGGCCCGGGCCGGCAGCTCGCCGGACTGGTGCGGATGCAGACCGGCCGCGACGCGCTGGTGCTGCCCAGCCTGCCCGGACCGACCGAGTCCGCCGACGACCCGACCGTCTGCTACACCGCCGCCGGCACGCTGTGGACCCGCGGATTCCCACTGGACTCGGAGGCGTTCGGGCAGCGGGCGGCCCGGGTGCCGCTGCCGGCCTACCCGTACGAAAGGGTCCGCTGCTGGATCGAGCCGGATCCGCCAAAGACCGCGCCCGCGAAGACCGAGGACACCACCGGTGCGGGTGCCGACGACCGGGTCCCGGCCGATCCGGCCGAGTGGTTCCAGGTACCGGTGTGGCGGCAACTGGCCCCCACCCCCGCGGCCCGGCCGGCCCCCGCCTGCGTGCTCTTCGACACCGAGGACGGCACGGACGGCCTGTCCGCCGCGCTGACCCGGGCCGGGACGGCGGTGACCCGGGTGCGCCCCGGCAGCGGCTACGCCCGCGACGGCGCCGGCGGCCACACCGTGCGCCCCGCCGAGCCGGACGACTACCTCGCCCTGGTGCGGGCCCTGCTGGCCGACGGGGTCCTCACCGAGGGCGTCCGGGTCGTACACGCCTGGTCGCCGGCCCCCGGGACCGGTGAGGGCCGCGTCGCGGCCGCCTGGTCGGCCCAGGAGCACGGCTACCTCAGCCTCGTCTGCCTGGCCCGGGCCCTGGCCGCCGAGGCCGCCGACCTCCCCGTGCACCTCGATGTGGTCACCGCCGGGGTGCACGACGTCGTCGGGGGCGACGCGCGGCGCCCCGAGCACGCGACCGTGGCCGGGGCCGTGCTCGCCGTCAACCGGGAGCTGCCCGCCGTCACCGCCCGCCACCTCGATCTCGACGCCGGCCAGGCCGGTACCGGCCTGGCCGCGGACCGGCTGGTCGCCGCGCTGTGGCGCGACCCCGGCCACGACCGGGACCGGCCGCTGGCGCTGCGCGGCGGCCGGCTCTGGGTACGCGGCTTCGACCGGGTGCCGCTGCCGGACAGCGGGGCCGGCCCGTGGCGTACCGGCGGCGTCTATCTGATCACCGGCGGCTACGACGGCCTCGGACTGGCGGTGGCGGAGGACCTGGCCCGCCGCTTCCGGGCACGGCTGGTCCTGCTCGGCCGCTCCGGACTGCCGCCGCGGGACCGGTGGTCCGCGCTGCGCGGCACCTCCGGCCGCGCCGGCACCGCGGTCGCCGCTGTGGAGCGGATGGAGGCCGCGGGCGGGGAGGTGCTGCCGGTGGCCGCCGACGTGTGCGATCCGGCCGCCCTGCGGCGGGTCCGCGAAGAGCTCCTGGCACGGTTCGGGCAGCTGGACGGCATCATTCACTCGGCGGGCCTGCCGGGCGACGGCATGCTCGAGGTCAAGACGCTCGACGCCGCTCGCGCGGTGCTCGCCCCGAAGGTGGCCGGAACACTGGCCCTGCAGGCCGCGTTCGGGGACCTTCCCCTGGACACGGTGGTCCTGTTCTCCTCGGTGTCCTCGGTGGTCGGCGGCATCGGCGACACGGACTACACCGGCGCCAACGCCTTCCTGGACGCCTACGCCGCCTCGGCGCACGGCTGGTCGGCCCCGGTGTTGTCGCTGGGCTGGGGCGCCTGGGCCCGGATCGGGATGGCCGCCCGCTCCACCGCACGCGATCGCCCGGGCCGGCCGGCCGCCTCCGGCGGCGCGGCGACACCCGCCGCGGCACCCGCCGCGGCGCCCGGCCGGACCGGCGCCGTACCGATCGCCCACCCGGTGCTGACCGAGCTCGTGCCGGCCTCCGGCGGCGCCCCCGCGTACTGCCGCGGCACCGTCTCGGCCGAACAGCACTGGCTGCTCGACGAGCACCGCATCGGCGGGATGCCCGTGGTGCCCGGCACCGGACAGCTCGAACTCGTCCGCGCGGCGGTGACGGCCTGGCGGCCCGCGCCGGACGGGGAGAGCGAACTGGAGCTGTCCGACATCGCGTTCACCGAGCCGATCACCGCCGCCGACGGCACGCGGACGGAGGTCCGCGTCGCACTGCGGCCGGACGCCGACGGGGTGGAGTTCACCGTGTCCAGCGTGCGCGAGGACACCGTGCGCACCCACACCCACGGCCACGCCGCGTGGGTCCGGCCGGACGATACCGCGCGGCTCGACCTCGCGGCGGTCCGCCGGCGGTGCGCCGAGTCGGCGGCAAACGCCGAGCGCTTCGACGAGCAGCTCGACGGCAACCCGGTCCTGACGTTCGGGCCGCGCTGGCGCTGCCTTCGCGAGGCGTGGATCGGCACCGACGAGGAACTCGTCCGCCTGGTCCCGGCCGAGGCGGACGGCGCCGACTGGCCGCTGCATCCCGCACTGCTGGACGTGGCGACCATGCCGGTCGGGCCGGGCGGTGGCGGTACCCGGCTGCCGATCGGCTACGGCCGGGTGCGCATCCACGCCCCGCTCGACTCCGCGGTGTGGGTGCACCGGTGGCGCGACGGCGCGCACGACGACACCGCCGCGGTCGTCTCCTGGGACTTCGCCGTCACCGACGACGGCGGACGGCGACTCGTCACGGTCGCCGACTTCATGCTGCGCGCCGTCGAACCGGACGCGATACGCGCGGCGGTCGCCACGGCGCCGGAACCCGCGGCGCCGGACGCCGAGCCCGCGGACCCCTGGGCGATCATGCCCGCCGACGGTCTGGAAGCGCTCCACCGGGTGGTGGCCGCGGCGCCGGCGGCACACGTGCTGATCACCCCGGGGCGGTACGACGCCATGCTGCGCGGCAGCGCCGAGCGGGCCGAGCGGGCCCTGGCCGTGCTGCGCGGCGAGACTCCCGAACCGGCCATGCCCGGACCGTCCGGCCCGGGCATGGCCGGCGGCGACGACCTGGCGGCCACCATCGGCCGGGTCTGGTCGGCGGTCCTCGGCGAGGAGGACATCGCCGAGGACGACGACTTCTTCGAGCTGGGCGGGAATTCGCTCGTGGCCGTGCAACTGGTCGCACAGATCCGCAAGGCCACCGGGGTACGGCTGCCGATACGGACGCTGTTCGACACCCCCACGGTCGCGGGCATGGCCACGCGCATCGCCGAACTGCAGGCGGCACAGCCGGAGCCGACGACCGCGCGCCCCGCTCCGGAGGCCACGACGATTCCGGTCCTTCCGCGCCCGCGCCCGAGCTGAACAAGGGCGGGCCGGGCGGGCCGGCGGTCAGGGCCGGCCGGGCGGCTCCGGATCGATGATCTGGAGCCGCAGCTCGGAGGAGTACCGCCGGCCCTGCCCATCGGCCAGCCAGGCGTGCTCGGCCGTGGGCAGCGCCTCGGTGACGATCACCTCCACGCCGTCGCCGCCCTTCGCCCGGGCCCCGCGCAGCATGGTGCAGAGCAGGCGCACGTACACCGGGCTGGTGAAGTCGACGAACTGCGGCTTGATGTCGGTGGCGACCCGGACGTAGACCTGCTCGGGCATGTCCGCGGCCCGCCGCCAGCGGCGGGCCGCCACGTACCGTTGCTGCTCGCCGGTGACGTCGGCCAGCCCGCCGGCGCCGACCGTGGACCGCCAGGTGCGGCGGACGAGTACGAGGTCGTCCACCGTGATCCGCGGCGTGTGGCCGTCGGCGCCGGCCAGCTTCCAGGTGTCGAACGCCTGCAGGCCCAGCATGTTCGCGAAGACCTCGAGGATCGGCCACTGCCGGCCGTCCTCCGCCCGGGCGACGAGCCCGTCCGGTGCGTCCGCGACGGTCAGGGCCGTGACCGGTACGAGCCGGTCGGGGTCCGCCCCCGGGGCCGGGACGAAGCCCAGTTCCACATCGTGCGGCCCGTGCATCCAGTACGCGTTGCGGGAGCAGTGCCGCGGCCAGTCGTGCGGCAGCAGCAGACGGACCCGGCTGTCCGGCAGGTCGGCGGCCAGGGCCTCGCGCAGCACCTGCGGTTCGGGGTGCCCGAGCGCGAAGAACTGCGTGTCGAACGCGGCAGAGGCGATGTGCAGCTCGCCGAGCACGAGGGTGTAGTCACCGCGGGCCAGCGCCTCGGCATCCGTGGCGCACAGGTGCACGTCCGGGCTGTGCACCCGTGCCTCGGACCAGCCCGGCCGGTCGGCGGGGAACGCCTCGGCGACACGGGCGCCGAGCTCCTCGGCGGTGAACCGCAGTTCGGCGGTGCCGTGGCGGACGTCCTCCAGGCCGAGCACCGCCGTCCACCGGCCCAGGAAGTCGGCGACCACCGGGTCCGCGGGCCGCTCGTCGCCGAAGACCAGCGCCTGGGCCATGAACCACAGCTCCCGCAGCGGCACCTCCGTACCGCCGGCGTCGGCGGCCAGCTCGCGGTACAGCTCGGTGAGCGCCGCCGTGTACGCCGCCGCGATCCGGGCCGACAGCCAGCGCGCCGACTGCAGCAACGGCGCCAGGCCGGCCAGCCGGGCCAGCACGTCCCCGCCGACGGTGACATCCAGGTCGCGGACGCTGTCCAGGTGGCACAGCGTGCGGCCGGCGTACGTCTCGCCGGGCCGCCGCCGGGCGTCCTGGCCGGTGATGCCGGTGAAGGTGTCCTCCAACGCGGCCATGGCCCGGGCGAGTTCGTCCGGTCCGTCGGCGGCGGCCACCGCGTCGCGGGCGTCGCACAGCCGGTCCATCGTCCCCAGCGCCCACGCCCGGGCCCCGGCGTCGCCGATGCCGTCCAGCCGCTCGCGCAGCAGCCGTTCGGCGCCGAGGTCCATCGGCAGGTCGAAACCGAGCCGCAGGACCCCGGCGGCGGTGAGCTCGTCGAGCTGGGCGTACACGTCGGCCGGGCGGCGGAACGTGCCGGCCGCGGTCAGCCCGGCCGCGAGCTCGCCGGCCCGCCGACGCCCGTCGCAGCGGGCCACCAACTCGGCGGCGCCGGCCGGCAGGTCCTGCGCGGGCCGGTTCGGCCACACCAGCCGGCGGCCGTCGAGACGCAGCTGCGGCTGCCTGGCCACGGGCAGCCAGGGGCGCAGCCGTTCGTCGGTCGCGATGTGCGCCGCCAGCGCGTCGAGCGCCCACCACTCGAAGTGCACCGCGGTGTCCCGGACGAGCGCCGGCCCGTGCCGGACCTCCAGTCGCGGACCGCCGTTGTCCACCGTCGACCAGCACATCGGACCGAAGAAGCCGATCGTGTCGTTCTTGGTGCAGTACCGCTGCCAGTACTTGGCGACGATCTCCTCCCGGCGGCGGCGGCGTTCGTTCCGCCGCGCCGCAGGCCCGTCGCGCAGCACCCCGGCGACGGAGCTGAGCGCTCCGGGGTTCTGCCAGGTGACCGCCTGGCGGAACAGCGGATCGGCGCACACGTCGTGGACGGCCCGGCCCAGTTCGGTCATCGCGGCGGCGAACGCGGCGTCGACCCGGGCGGCTTCACCGGCACCTTCCAGATGCCGGTCCACGGTCCGGGCCAGCTCCGGCGCGCAGAACGCGGCGACGCCGTCGGCGGGGAATCCGGCGGAGCGCACCAGGGTGTGCCGCCACACGCTCCACGAGGTGCCGGGCAGGGGGACGAGATGGTCGGACAAGGTGGTCACCGGCTCCTGATCAGTGGATGCTGCGGGTGAAACGACGGACGGCCCAGGCGGCCGACAAACCCCCTACGACGACCACGATCACCAGTGCCCGGACCACCGAGGGGTCGCTGTAGGTGCCGGCGAACAGCGCCCGGGAGGCGACCACCGCGTGCTGCACCGGATTGAACTCGGAGACCAGGCGCAGCCAGTCGGGGGCGTAGGCGACCGGGAGGAGGATGCCGGACGTCAGCATCAGGGGAAGGTTGATGATGTTGGCCAGGGCCGCGAGGGACATCTCCGAGCGCACGACGGTCGCCAGCGCGTACGACAGCGAGGTCGCCGCCAGGGCCACG
Organism: Streptomyces sp. NPDC058092; assembly: GCF_042884935.1. Taxonomy (NCBI): domain Bacteria; kingdom Bacillati; phylum Actinomycetota; class Actinomycetes; order Kitasatosporales; family Streptomycetaceae; genus Streptomyces; species Streptomyces sp. NPDC058092. Next base: position 338,138 of record NZ_JBHVSY010000007.1, on the reverse strand, counting down.
AACGCCATCAGCACGAAGGTCAGCAGCAGCGGTCCGGCCCGCAGCGGGAAGCCGAACGGCACGGCGAGGGCCACCAGGACCGAGCCCTGGACGAGCAGCATGAAGATGTCCCGCGCGCACCGGCCCAGCAGCAGCGCCGTCCGGCTGACCGGCGTGACCCGCATCCGCTCCAGCAGTCCGGCGTGGATCTCGCTGACCAGGCCCACGCCGGCGAAGATGGTGCCGAACACGGCGATCTCCACCAGGAGTCCGGGCAAAAACACCGAATAGGACTGGTCGCGGGACATGCCCAGCGAACGCTCCCACAGCGGCCCGAAGAGCACCACGAAGTACACGGGCGGAGCCAGCGCGACCAGCACCATGAGCGGTTCGCGCAGGCTCAGCCGCAGGGACCGGGTGAAGACGATCCAGATCTCCCGCGCCAAGGTGATCACGCCGGGCCATCCTCGTCGGCCAGCGAGCGCCCGGTGTGAGCCATGAAGACGTCGTCGAGGCTGGGCTGGTGCAGTTCGATGGCCACCGGTCTGGTGCCGGCCTCGTGCAGCGCGCCGAGCAGGCCGGGAATCGCCGTGGTGCCGTCGGGTACGTGCAGCCGCAGCCGCTCCCGGCGGGTGTCGGCCTGCTGCAGGCCCGGTTCCCGCGCCAGCACCGCGGCTGCGGTCGCCGCGTCGGTCCCGCCGGCGAACCGCAGGGTCACCACGTCGCCGCCGACGGCCCGCTTCAGTTCGGCGGGCGAGCCGACCGCGACGACGGTCCCGTGGTCCATGACGGCCACCCGGTCGCACAGCGCGTCGGCCTCGTCCAGGTAGTGCGTGGTGACGAAGATCGTGGTGCCGGCGGCGCGCTGCCGGCGCACCTCCTGCCACAGGTCGCTGCGGCTCGCCGGATCGAGTCCCGTGGTCGGCTCGTCGAGGAACAGCAGCACCGGTTCGTGCACGACGCCCAGGGCGATGTCCACCCGCCGCCGCTGGCCGCCGGAGTAGGTGCGGCACTGCCGGTCCGCGAAGTCCGCCATGCCGAGCGCGTCGACGACCTCGGCCGCGCGGCGCGTGGCGGCCGCCTTCGACATGCCGTGCAGGCGCCCCTGCATCACCAGTTCCTCGCAGGCCGTGACCAGCCGCCAGGTGGCCGGGCCCTGGGCCACGTAACCGATCCGCCGGCGCACCCGGCGCGGGTGCCGGCGCAGGTCGGCGCCGGCCACCGTGGCCTCGCCGCCGTCCGGCGGCAGCAGCGTGGTCAGCATCCGCATCAGGGTCGACTTGCCGGCGCCGTTCGGGCCCAGGAAGCCGAATATCTCCCCCTCGGCGACGTCCAGGTCGAGATCGCGCACCGCCGGAACGCTGACCTTGCGGCTGCGGAAGGTCTTGCACAGACCACGGGCCTCGATCACGACGTCGGCCCGGCATCCTCCATCGACCGCACCAGGCTCCGGGGCCGCATGTCCGTCCAGTGCGTCTCGACGTAGTCCAGGCACGCCTGGCGGCCGTCCTCCGGGTGCGCCACCGTCCAGCCCGCGGGCACCTCGGCGAACGAGGGCCACAGCGAGTGCTGGCCCTCGTCGTTGACCAGGACCAGGAAGCGGCCCTCGGCGTCGTCGAACGGATTGGTCATGGTGTTCTGCTCCTTCAGGGCTGTGGTCTCAGCCGGATGTCGAGCTCGGCGCCGATCCGGCGCAGGTGCTCGGGCCGGGTCATGTCGTCGTGCGCGCACGCGATCCGGTGCACACGCAGGTCACCGGTGGTGTGATCGGCCCAGGCCGCCGGCCGGGCCGCTCCGGGTTCTCCGGTCGCGTGGAACAGGTCGATGTCCCCGTCGAAGAGCCCGGGGCGGTGCGCCCCGGCCAGCCGGGCGTTGTTGGCCACCACCCCGGCCAGCTCGGAGGCCAGGTCGGCGGCCGTGTCCGGGCCCAGCAGGCGGTGCAGCGCGGCCACCGGGTCAAGGGGGGCGTCCAGTTCGCCGTCGGCCAGCGGATAGGCGTCGAGCAGGGCCAGCAGCCCGACCGGCGCCCCCTCGTGCCGCAGCTGCCCGGCCAGCTCGTGCGCCACCAGCCCGCCGTACGACCAGCCGAGCAGGTGGTACGGGCCGGTGGGCTGTACGGAGCGGATCTGCTCGAGGTGGTCGGCGGCGACCTCGGCGAGCGAGCCGGGCAGCGGGCGGCCAGGAGCCGCGAGCCGGGACTGCAGGCCGTAGATCGGCCGCTCGGGGTCCAGGTGCCGCAGCAGGCCCGTGTAGCACCAGGCGAGGCCGGCGATGGGCGCCACGCAGAACAGCGGCGCCAGGCTTCCCGTGGTGCGGATCGGCAGCAGCACGCCCAGCCCGCGTTCGCCGCCGCCGTCCAGCCGCGCGGCGAGACCGCCCGCCGTCGGGTGCTCGAACAGCAGGCCGAGGCCCAGTTCGGCGCCCAGCTCGGCCCGGATCCGGCCGGCCAGCGTGGCGGCGAGCAGCGAATGGCCGCCGAGGTCGAAGAAGTTGTCGTCGACGCCGACGCGCGGTACGCCGAGCACCTCGGCGAAGAGCTGGCACAGCAGCTCCTCGCGGTGGCTGCGGGCGGCGAGGCCCGCGCGGGCGGCCGACGGCGCGGGGAGCGCCCGGCGGTCGAGCTTGCCGTTCGGCGTCCGCGGCAGCGCCGCGAGCGCGACGATCGCGTTCGGCAGCATGTAGGGCGGCAGGGTGCGGCCCGCGTGCGCGCGCAGCGCCGCCGGGTCGACGCCAACGCCCGCCTCCGGTACGACATAGGCCACCAGCCGCCGGTCGCCGGGCCGGTCCTCGCGCGCGAGGACCGCCGCCCGGGCCACATCCGGATGGGAGACCAGGGCCGCTTCGACCTCGCCCGGCTCGATCCGGAACCCGCGGAGCTTGATCTGCTGGTCGGCCCGGCCGCAGTACTCCAGCTGCCCCGCGGACGTCCAGCGGGCCAGGTCGCCGGTGCGGTACATGCGCTCGCCGGGCCGTCCCCACGGGCAGGCCGTGAACCGTTCGGCGGTCGGCGCGGGCCGACGCAGATAGCCGTTCGCGAGCCCGGCGCCGGCGAGGTACAGCTCCCCGGTCACCCCGGGCGGGACCGGCTGCAGCCGTTCGTCGAGCACGTAGGCCCGGGTGTTGGCCAGCGGAGTGCCGATCGGCTGCCCGTCCACCGGGCCGATGAGGCGGGCCGCGGTGGACCACACGGTGGTCTCGGTCGGACCGTACAGGTTGGTGAGCTCGCCGCCGGGGCCGGACAGCCGGCCGGCCAGCCCGGCGGGCAGCGCCTCGGCGCCGGTGAACTTCCGCAGCCCGGGCAGCAGTTCCGGAACGGATTCGGCCAGGGACTGCCACAGCGAGGGGGTGGCGTGCACGACGGTGACCGAGGTCTCCGCGCACCGCCGGGCCAGCGCCACCGGGTCGCGGACCGTCCGCGGACCGGCCAACACGACGGCGGCGCCGCTCAGCAGCGGACCGTAGAGCTCCGGCACCGACATGTCGAAGGCCGCGGTGGTCACCGACAGCATCCGGTCGCGAGGGGTCAGCCGCAGGATGCCGCGCAGGGCGGCCAGCAGGTTGGCGAGGGCCCCCCGGCCGATGACCACGCCCTTGGGCGGGCCGGTGGTCGCCGAGGTGTAGATGACGTACGCCGGGTCGGACGCGGACGGCGGGCCGGCCGGCCGGTCCGCGTCGTCGGGGGCGGTGCCCGGACAGCCGGCCGCGGCCAGGGCGCCGTCGTCCGGCACCGCCTCCAGCACCAGATCGGGTGCGGCGTCGTCGAGTACGTGACGCAGGCGGTCGGAGGGGTGGTCGGGGTCCAGTGGCAGGTACGCCGCTCCGGCCTTGAGCACCGCGAGCACGGCGACCAGGAACTCCTCGGTCCGCGGCAGCAGCAGGGCGACCAGCGCGCCCGGGCCGACGCCCCGGCCGATCAGATGGTGCGCGAGCCGGTTGGCCCGCCGGTCGAGGCCGGTGTAGCTGAGCGTGCCGGTCTCGCCGATGACGGCGTCGGCCTCCGGGGTGCGCAGCACCTGCCGCTGGAGCGCGGTCACGACGTCCGGGGCCGCCGGAGCCCCGGTGGCGTTCCACTCGTGGAGCAGGCGCCGGCGCTCGGCGCCGGTGAGCAGCCGCGGGTGGCTGACGGGCTGGTCGATGTCGGCGGCCATGGCGCGCAGCAGCATCCCGAACCACCGGTGGAACGCCTGCGCGGTGCCGCGGTCGTACAGATCGCCGCGGTAGCCGAGGTGGCAGTCCAGGCCCTGCGGTGCGCCGTCGGTTCCGCGCCGCTCGGTGACCTCGAAGAACAGGTCGAACTGGGCGGTGGCCGGTTCGACCGGCAGTTCTTCGAAGCCGCCGTCCGCCGCCGTGGCCGTCTGCAGCGAGAGCACCACCTGGAACAGCGGATGCCGGGCCGGTGTCCGGGCCGGGTTGAGCGCCTCGACCAGGGACTCGAACGGCAGGTCCGCGTGCGCGTAGGCGTCCAGGTCCGCCTTCCGCACCCGCCCCAGCAGCTGGCGGAACGTCGCATCGCCGCCGGTGTCGGCCCTCAGCACCAGGAAGTTGACGAAGCAGCCGACGAGCCGGTCCAGGGACGCGTCGCCGCGGCCGGACACCGGCGTGCCGATCGGGATGTCGGTGCCCGCGCCCAGCCGGGTCAGCAGGGCGCTCAGCGCCGTCTGCAGCACCATGAACAGGGTGGTCCCGGTGCGCCTGGCGACGCCCAGCAGGCGCGCGTGCAGGTCGGCGTCGACACCGAGGGTGACGGTACCGCCGTGGTCGCCGGTCGCGGCGGTGCGCGGCCGGTCCGTCGGGAGCGGGGTGCAGTCGGGCAGGCCGGCGAGCGTGCGGCGCCAGTGCTCCAGCTGGCGGGAGTGCCGGCTGTCGGGCCGGTCCGGCGCGCCGAGCAGGCTGCGCTGCCACAGGGTGACGTCGGCGTACTGGACCGGCAGCGGCTGCCACGCGGGGGCGCGGCCCGCCAGCCGGGACTCGTACGCGGTGTGCAGGTCGTCGGCGAGGACACCCAGCGACCAGCCGTCGCCGGCGATGTGGTGCAGCACGAGCAGCACGACGGATTCGCCGGAGCCGGCGGTGAACAGGTGGGCGCGCAGCGGGGTCTGCGTGGCGAGGTCGAAGCCGCGGCCGAGCGCCGCGGCCATCGCCGCGGGCACGTCCTCGGTGGCGCACCCGACGGTGCTCAGCGGTGCCCGGCCGTCGGCCGGCACGTGCTGGTAGGGGACGCCGTCGGGCCCGGTGGGGAACACCGTGCGCAGGCTTTCGTGCCGGGCCACGACGTCGTCGAGGGCGTGTCGCAACGCCGTGGCGTCCGCGTCGCCGGGCAGCCTCAGTGCCAGCGGCATGCTGTTGTTGACGGCACCGCCGGCGAGCTCGTTGAGGAACCAGAACCGCCGCTGCCCGTACGAGAGCGGCAGCCGCGCCGGCCGGGCGGCCGGCTCCGGCCGCGGGCGCACCGGACCGCCTTCGCGGTCGGCCAGCTCCGCCGCCAGGGCGGCCGGGGTGGGGTGCTCGAACAGCGTCCGGACGTCCACGTCCGCCCCGAGGGCGTCCCGCACCCGGCCGGTCAGCCGAGTGGCCAGCAGGGAGTGGCCGCCGAGGTCGAAGAAGTCGTCGTCGGCGCCGACCACGGGCGCGCCCAGCACGTCGGCGAACAGTTCGCACAGCACCTGTTCGGCCGGGGTACGGGCCGCCCGGGTGCCGGCCGCGGCGGGCAGCGGCGCGGGCAGCGCCTTGCGGTCGAGTTTGCCGTTGGGGGTGACGGGCAGCTCGTGGAGCGCCACCACGGCGGCCGGCACGAGGGCGCGCGGCAGCGCCCGGGCCAGGCTCCTGCGCGCCGCGGCCCCGTCCAGCCGGGCGCCGGGCGCCGGTACCGCGTAGGCCACCAGGCGGGCGTCACCGGGCCGGTCCTCGCGGACGACCACGGCCGCCCGCGCCACCGCGGGGAGCGCGGTGACGGCGGCCTCGATCTCGGCGAGCTCCACGCGCACCCCGCGGATCTTCACCTGCTGGTCGGCGCGCCCCAGGAACTCCAGTTGGCCGTCCGCCCGCCGGCGGACCAGGTCGCCGGTGCGGTACATCCGCTCGCCGGGCTCCCCGAACGGGCAGGCCAGGAACCGCTCCGCCGTGCGCGCGGGCCGGCCGAGATAACCGCGGGCCAGCCCGGCGCCGGTGACGTACAGCTCACCGGCGGCGCCCTCGGCGACCGGCTGCAGGGTGGCGTCGAGCACGTACGCCCCGACGCGTGGCACCGGGCGGCCGATGGGTGCGACGGCGGCGCCCGCCGCGGGGCCGCAGTCGGCGAGGGTGACCGTGTCGGCCGCCTCGGTCGGCCCGTACGTGTTGATCATCCGGCGCCCGGCGGACCAGCGTTCCGCCAGCTCCCCGGGGCACGCCTCGCCGCCGACCACGAGCGTGCCGACGCCGGCCAGCGCGTCGTCGGGCAGGGTGCCGAGGACGGCGGGCGTCAACTGGACGTGGCTGACCTTGCTCTGCTCGATCCAGCGCGCGAGGGGGTCGCCGGCGAGCACGGTGCCGGGCGGGGGCAGTACCAGCGTGGCTCCGGAGAGCAGGGCGGTGCACAGCTCGGACATGGCCGCGTCGAAGCTCCAGGACGCGAGCTGCGACACCCGGCAGTCGGCGTCCACGCCGAACCGGTCGATCTGCACGGCGGCCATGTTCGCCACCCCGGCGTGGGTGACGGCGACCGCCTTGGGCGTTCCGGTCGAGCCCGAGGTGAACAGCACGTAGGCCGGGTTCTCCGGCCGCAGCGGACCGAGTCGGTCGGCGTCGGTGAGGTCGGTGTCCGCCGGGCCGGCGCCGCCCGGTTCGGCGAGCGCCTCGTCGAGCAGCAGCGGCGCGACCCCCGCGGGCAGCGCCCCGGCCGTCGCGGCGGTGGCCACCGCCAGGCACGGCCGCGCGTCGGCGAACATGACCGCCACCCGCTGCGCCGGATAGTCCAGGTCGACGGGGAGGAACGCGGCGCCGGTCTTCGCCACCGCCAGGACCGCGACGACCGCGTCCACGGAGCGCGGCACCGCCACGGCCACCACCTGCTCGGGCCCGGCTCCGCGTGCGACCAGCAGTCGGGCCAGCCGGTTGGCCCGGGCGTTGAGTTCGGCATAGCCGTAGGAGCGGTCGCCGTCGGCGACGGCGGTGCGCTCGGCACAGGCGGCGGCCCGGGCCTCGAACAGGTCCGGCAGGAGGCCCTCCGCCGGCAGCGGGGGAGTGCCGGCCCACGGCCGGGCCGCGCCCGCGGCGAGCCGGCGGGACCGCTCGGCACCGGCCGGCGCCCGCAACCTCCCCACCGGGGCCTCCGGTTCGGCCACGACGGTGCGCAGCAGCTCCACCACCTGGTCGAGGACGGCCGTCGCCGCGGCCTGCCCGAAGGTGTCCGGCCGGTGGCGCAGCACGATCCGCAGCCGCTCGTGCGGCACCACGGTCAGGTCCAGCGTGTAGTGCGTGGCGTCGTAGCCGCCCGCCCCGGAGACCTGCAGGGTGTCTGTCGGCCCGGCGTCGTCCTCCGCGCCGGCCGGGAAGTTCTCCACCACGACGGCGGTGTCGAAGAGCGCGTCGTGCCCGGTCGTCCGCTGGATCTCGCTGAGCGGCACGTGGTGGTGGGCGAGCAGCTCCGCCTGGCCGGCGGTGATCTCCCGGAAGAGCCGGGCGACGGTGTCGCCCGGGCGCAGCCGGATCCTCACCGGCACCGTGTTGATGAACAGCCCGAGCATCTCGCCGGATCCGTCGAGCTCGCCCGGCCGGCCCGACACCGTGGCGCCGAACACCACGTCGTCGCGGCCGGTCAGCCGGGCCAGCACCGTCGCCCATACGCCGAGCACGACGGTGTGCAGGGTCAGTCCGTGCTCGCGGAGCGCCGCGGTGAGGGCGGCGGTGGCGGCCGCGTCCAGTTCGGCCGTCAGCTCCCGCGGGCGGACCGGCAGGTGCCGCGTGCCGCGGTCGCCGGCCACCAGGGTGGGGCCGTCCAGCTCCGCCAGCGCCCGAACCCAGGCCGCGACGGAGGCCTTCGTGTCCTGGCCGTCGAGCCAGGCGAGGAAGTCGCGGTACGGGCGCACCGGCGGCAGTGCGCCCGTGTCGCCCCCGTCGGCGGCCAGCCTGAGGAGTTCCCGCACGAACAGCGGTGTGGACCAGCCGTCGATCAGCGTGTGGTGGTGCGTCACCAGCAGCCGGTGCCGGTCCGGTGCGAGCCGGACGAGGGCCATCCGCATCAGGGGTGCCCGGGTGAGGTCGAACCGCTGGTCGCGGTCGGCGGCCTGCAGCCGGTCCAGCGCCGCCCGGCGGTCTGTCTCGCCCAGGGCGCTCAGATCGGTCTCCTGCCACGCGAAGTCGTCGTGGTCCGTGATCACCTGGACCGGGCGGCGCAGACCCTGCCAGCGGAACGCGGCCCGCAGGTTCGGGTGCCGGCGCAGCATCAGCCGGCCCGCCCGCCGGACGGCGGCGGCGTCCACCGGGCCGACCAGGTCGACGTAGAGCTGCATCGTGTACAGGTCGGGGCCGTCGTCGTAGCCGCTGTGGAAGAGCAGTCCCTCCTGCAGCGGCGTGAGCGGCAGGATGTCCCGGACGCCCGGCTGCTCACGCGTCACCAGGTCGACCTCGTCCTGGTCCAGCCGGGCGAGCGGGAAGTCCGACGGGGTGCGGCCGCCGCCGTGTGCACGCACGTGCGCGCACAGCGCGTGCAGCGCCCGCTGCCAGCCGTCGGCCAGTTCGGCGGCGGTCGCGTCGTCGAGCGCGCCGGGGGCCCACGACCAGGTCGCCGCCAGGGCGGGCCCGGAAGGGCCGCCGACCACCATGGCGTTGAGCTCCATGACATGCGGCATGGCCATGTGCGGGTCGAGCCCGCCGGCCAGCTCTCCCGACTCCACCGTCGGGCTCCACGCACCGGTACCCGACTGCCCGTCGAACCGGCCCAGGTAGTTGAAGAGGATCTCGGCAGCGGCGCGGTCCGCGAGGGCGGCGGCCGTGTCGGGGTCGAGGTGGCGCAGCATGCCGTAGCCGAGACCGGCGTCCGGCGCCGAGCGCAGCTGCTCCTTGACCCGCTTCACGGCGCGGCCGGTCGCGGGACCGCCGTCGAACAGCTCGGCCGGATCCTGCTCGCCGAGCCGCAGCCGCACCGGATACATGCTGGTGAACCAGCCCACGGTGCGGGTGAGATCGACGCCTTCGGCGATCTCCTCGCGGCCGTGGCCCTCGACATCGACCAGCAGGGTGCCGTCGTCCGGTTCCCCGCGGTCCCGGCGGTGCTCGGCGACGGCCATGGCCAGCGCGGTCAGCAGCAGGTCCTGGACGGTGCCGCCGAAGGCGGCCGGGACCGTCGTCAGCAGTTCGGCCGTCAGCTCCGCCGGGACGAAGCAGGTGCGGAACCGGGCCCGGCCGTAGGTGTCCCGGGCCGGATCCAGCGGCCGCCGGGCGAGCGCCGGGGCCGCGGTCGGTGCCGTGACCCGGAGCCAGTACGGCAGTTCGGCACGGCGCCGCGGTCCGCCGGCCTGCTCGTGGAGGAGCCGCACCCACCGGCGCAGCGAGGTGCCCACCGCGGGCAGCCGCACCGGTTCCCCGGCCGCCGCCGAACCAGCGGCTGCTGTCAGGTCGGGCACCAGCACCCGCCAGGAGTATCCGTCGACGGCCAGATGATGGACGGACAGCAGCAGATGGCCGGGCTCCCGCGGACCGGCGTCGAACCACACCGCCCGCAGCACCACACCGGCCGCGAGGTCGAATCCGCCCCCGTCGCCGGCGCGTTCGGTGTCGATGGCGGTACGCAGGGCCTCCCGGTCCAGCCCCCGCACGTCGACGCGCCGCCAGCAGTCGGCCGCGGACACCGCGCCGCGCGGGGCGATCTCCAGTGTCCACTGCGGCCGCAGCAGCCGGAGCCGCAGTGCGTCGTGCCGGTCGAGCAGCGCGCCGATCGCCGTCAGCAACTGCTCCCGGGTGGTGCCGGCGGGGGTGCCGAGCACGGTCGACTGGGCGAAGCCGTCCAGAGGCGCCGCGCGTTCGCGCAGCCAGGCGGCGATGGGCCACACCTCCAGCGGGCCGACCGCCACGTCCACGTCGTCCTCGGTCCGCAGAGCGGAGGCGACCGCCGCCAGTGCTGCCGCCGTCCGGTGCTCGAAGATCTGCCGGGCGGTCAGCCGTAGCCCCGCCGCCCGTGCCCGGGCCACCAGCTGGATCGAGGAGATGCTGTCGCCGCCGATCCCGAAGAAGTCGTCGTCCGGGCCCACGGAGTCCAGGCGCAGGGTGTCGGCGACGGCGGCGCAGAGCACCCGTTCGCGTTCGGTGCCCGGCTCCCGGGGCGCACCGCGGCGCGGCGCCCCCGGGTCCGGCAGCATGTGCCGGTCGACCTTCCCGTGGCGGTTGAGCGGCAGCGCGGCCAGCGGGACCACGGCCGAGGGCACCAGGTACCGGGGCAGCACTCCGGCGAGCCAGTCGATCATGTCGGCGGGTGACGGCAGCTCTCGACCCGCGCCCGGTGCGGCGTACGCCACCAGCCGGGGCGGTTCGCCCACCGCGAGCACGGCGGCCTGGCCGACGCCGGGGCAGTCGGCCAGCGCGGCCTCGACCTCGGCCGGTTCGATCCGGACGCCGTGCACCTGCACCTGCCGGTCGACCCGGCCGAGGAACTCCAGCTCGTCCCCGGCGGTCCAGCGCGCCAGGTCGCCGGTGCGGTACATGCGGGCGCCCGGCGGTCCGAACGGGCAGGCCACGAAGCGCTCGGCGGTGTCCGCCGGCCTGCCGAGGTAGCCCCGTGTCACGCCGGGGCCGGCGGCGTACAACTCGCCGGGCGTACCGGGCGGGACCGGCCGCAGCGCGGCGTCGAGCACGTGGACCGCCACGTTCGCCACCGGGGTGCCGATCGGCACCCTCGCGCCGGAGCCGTCCGGCCGGCAGTCGGCGAGCGTCACCGTGTCGCTCGCCTCGGCGGGACCGTACGCGTTGATCATCAGCCGGCCGGGCGACCAGCGGGCCACGAGCTCCGGCGGGCAGGACTCGCCGCCGACGACCAGGGTGCGCACCCCGGTCAGGGAGCCTTCCGGCAACGTGGCCAGGACGGCGGGCGTGAGCTGTACGTGCGTCACCCGGGCCGTGTCGATCCAGCGCGCCAGTGCCTCGCCGACCAGGGGCTCCCCCGCGGGCGGCAGCACGAGGGCGGCGCCGGCCGCCATGGTCGTGAGCCATTCGGACATCGCGGCGTCGAAGCTCCAGGGGGCGAGCTGCGCCATCCGGCTCCCGGCGTCGAGGCCGAATCGGCCCAGCTGGGCACGGACCATCGTGTGCGTGCCGCGCCGGGTGACGGCGACCGGCTTGGGGGTTCCGGTGGACCCCGAGGTGTGGAGCACGTAGGCGAGGTGGTCGGGGTGCGGCGGGGCCGGGAGCGGCGCGCCGCCCCGGTGGTCCGGGGCGTCCAGGTCCAAGGCCGGCAGGCCGGGCGGCAGTGCCTCGCCGTGGCCCGCCGCCGTTACGGCGAGCAGCGCCTTCGCGCCGGACACCAGCCGGGCCTGCCGGAGCGGCGGCAGGCCGGGGTCCACCCACAGGAACGCGGCGCCCGCCTTGGCCACGGCCAGCGCCGCCACGATCAGCCCGGCCGACCGGGGCAGCGCCAGCGCGACGACGGACTCCGGCCCGGCACCGCGCGCGACGAGGAGCCGGGCGAGGCGGTCGGCCCGCCGGTCGAGTTCCGCGTAGCCGAGAACCGTTTCGCCGTCGGTCACCGCGGTGCGGTCGCCCGCGACTGCGGCCCACCGGGCCACCAGCTCGGCGGGCCCTTCGACGGGGCCGCCGGGCCGGACCGGACCGGCCGCCCGGGCCAGCAGCGCCGTACGTTCGGCCGCGTCGGCCAGCGCCAGCCGGCCGACCGGCGCCTCCGGGGCGCCGGTCACGCCGGCGACGACGCTCCGGAGCCGGGCGGCGATCGACCCGGCCTCAGCGGCGGAACAGAGGTCGGGCCGGTACTCCAGGCGCAGCAGCAGCCGCGTGCCGGGCACCACGGTGAGGCTGAGCGGGTAGTGGGTGGCGTCGTCGACGGTCGCCCCGGTCAGCCGCAGGCCGTCCGCGTCTCCGGCGGGCGCCGCGGCGCCCCCGTTCAGGAGCTGTCCGGCGTCGGGGTAGTTCTCGAGCGTCGTCATCGTGTCGAACAGGTCGCCGCCGGCGTCGCGCTGGATGTCGGCAAGGGCCGTGTGCTGGTGGGCCATCAGCTCGGACTGCTCATCCTGGACGCGCCTGAGCAGGGCGGTCAGGGTTTCCCTCGGCCGCGCCCGGACCCGTACCGGCACGGTGTTGGTGAACAGTCCGATCATGCGGTCGACGCCGGGGATCTCCGGCGGACGCCCCGCCACCGAGCCGCCGAAGACGACGTCGTCACGGCCGGTGAGCTGGCCGAGCACCACCGCCCAGGCCGTCTGCGTCAGGGTGTTGAGGGTGACGCCGGTGGCGCGCAGCGCGGCCGAGAGCGCGGTGGTCTCCTCCGCGGAGAGCGTCACGTCCACCCTCTCCGGCGTGACGGGGCGCCGGGTCACGGCCTCGCCCGGTGCCACGGCGCACGGGCGCGCTCCGTCCAGGGCCCGCCGCCAGGCCGCTCGGGACCGCTCCGGGTCCTGCGCGGCCAGCCAGGCGAGGTAGTCGCGGAAGGCGGGCGGCGGCGGAAGCTCCGGGCCCCCCGCGTAGCCGGTGAGCAGCTCGTCGAGGAGCATCGGTATGGACCAGCCGTCCATCAGGATGTGGTGGCTGGTGAGGACGAGGCGGTGCCGGTCGTCGGCCAGCCGCAGCAGGCACATCCGGATCAGCGGAGGTGCGGACAGGTCGAACCGGCGTGCCTTGTCCGCGGCCAGGAAGGAACGTACCTCCTCGTCCTGCCGACCGGCGTCGAGCGGGCGCAGGTCCAGCTCCTGCCAGGGCATGGGGCCCGGAACGGGAATCACCTGCACCGGTTCGGCGCCGTCGGTCCAGAACCCCGCGCGCAGGTTGGGGTGCCGGCGCAGCAGTGCGGACCCGGCGGCGCGCAGCCGGCCGGCGTCCGGCCGGCCGGAGAGGTCGAGGACCAGCTGCACGGTGTAGACGTCCGGCGCCTGCTCGTCGTACTGGGCGTGGAAGAGCAGCCCCTGCTGCAGCGGCGAGAGCGGCAGTACGTCGTGGTGGCCGGGGTGACGGGCGGCCAGCCGGTCCCGGTCGGCGGCGTCCAGGCGTACGAGCGGGGCCGGTTCGCCACCGGCCGGGGCGCCGTCGGCCACCCCGGCGGCGACCTGGGCCAGGGCCGCGGGGGTGCGGTGCTGGAAGACCTGCCGTGCGGTGATCCGCAGTCCCGCGGCGCGCGCCCTGGCCACCAGGGTGATCGCCGAGATGCTGTCGCCGCCCAGCTGGAAGAAGTCGTCGTCGGCACCGGCCTCGTCCAGGTGCAGGGCGTGCGCCACGGCCGCGCAGAGCACCTTCTCCCGTTCCGTCTCGGGCCGGCGGCCGGCCCCGGGCCGGGCCGGGGACGGGGTGGGCAGCGCGGTGCGGTCGAGCTTGCCGTTGGGGAGCAGCGGCAGCGCCTCCAGCACGGTGATCTGCGCGGGCACCATGTGCCGGGGCAGCACCGCGGCCAGCTCCCCGCGCAGCGCCTCCGGGTCGGGCCCGGCCCCCGGTTCGGCCACCACGTAGCCGATCAGCCGCGGCGGGTCGTCGGCCGCCATCACTGCGACGGCCTGCCGGACACCGGCGCATTCGGTCAGCACCGTCTCGATCTCGCCCGGTTCGATCCGGTAGCCGCGGACCTTGACCTGCCGGTCGGTCCGGCCGAGGAACTCGAGGTCGCCGTCGTGGCTCCAGCGCACCAGGTCACCGGTCCGGTACATGCGCGTGCCCGGCGCCCCGAACGGGTCGGCCACGAACCGCTCGGCGGTCAGGTCGAACCGGCCGGTGTAGCCGCGGGCGACATGGGGGCCGGCGGCGTACAGCTCTCCCGGGACCCCGGGCGGCACCAGGTGCAGCCGGTCGTCCAGCACGTAGCAGGTGGTGTTCTGCAGCGGTCGTCCGATCGGCGCGACCGCGGTCGGAGGCTGCTGCCGGCCCTGCCACGTGGTGGCGACGACGGTGGTCTCGGTCGGGCCGTACGTGTTGACGAACGACACGTCGGCGCCCAGCCGTGCGACCAGCTCGGCCGGGCACGCCTCGCCGCCGACGAAGATCACCCGGAGCGTGGGCGGCGCACCGGCCGGAAGGGTGGCCGCGACCGGTGTCGGTGCGAGGAGGTGTGTCACCGCGTACCGGCGCAGCCAGTCCGCCAGCTCCTCCCCGAGGAGGGCCGGTTCGTGCGGGGTGACGACGAGCGCGGCACCCGCAAGCAACGTCGACAGCAGTTCCAGCACCGAGGTGTCGAAGGACCAGGCCGACCGGTTGGCCACGCGGTCGTCCGGCCCGATGCCGAGCAGGTCGATGTGCGCGTGGGCGAGGTTGCTCAGCCCGGAGTGCGTGACCGCCACGCCCTTCGGCCGGCCGGTCGATCCGGAGGTGTACAGCACATAGGCGAGGCCGGCCGTCCGCAGCGGGGCCGTCCGGTCGGCGTCGGTGAGGTCGGCGTCGTCGGCCCCGGCCAGCTCGGCGAGCACGGCCGGGTCGTCCAGCGCCAGCACCGGGACCTCGGCCAGGTCCTCGTCCGCCGTCGCGGTGAGGGTGAGGACGAGCGCGGGCGCGGAGTCGGTCAGCAGGAACTCCCGGCGGAGCCGGGGGAGGTCAGGATCGACCGGTACGTAGGCGGCGCCGGCCTTGAACACCGCGAGCACCGCGACGATCATCTCCGCGGACCTCGGCAGAACCAGGGCGATCCGCCGCTCGGGACCCGCGCCGCGCCGGACGAGCACCCGGGCGAGCCGGTTGGCGCGGCTGTTCAGCTCGGCGTAGCTCAGGCAGACGCCGGCGCCGACCAGCGCCGGGGCCCCGGGCCTCGCGGCCGCCCGGGCCTGGAACAGCTCCGGCACCAGCCCGGCCGGCAGCTCCCGGTGCGGACCCCGGCCGTCCGCGAGCCGCGTCCGCTCCTCCTCCGCGCCGGCCAGCGGCAGGTCCGCCAGCCGGGTCTCCGGCGAGGCAGCGGCCAGGAACCTGACGTAGCGCTCCGCCAGGGCCTGGGCCGTGCGGCGGTCGAACAGGTCGGTGCGGAAGCTCAGCCGCCCCTCCCGCGGGCCCAGTTCCAGAACGAGCTCGTCCTTGGCGGTGCCGGTGTCGACCAGCTCGTTCCCGGAGTCGGGCAGGTAGTTGAACGCGATCTGGTAGAGCGGGGAGACACTGGGGTCGCGTTCGGGCGACAGCTCCTCGACCAGCTTCTGGAACGGCAGCTGGGAGTGCTCCAGCGCGTCGGCCACCGCATCGCGGGTACGGGCCACCAGCTCGCCGAAGGCCGGGTTCCCGGACGCGTCGGTGCGCAGCACGACCGTGTTGACGAACATGCCGATCAGCGCGCCCACCTCGGGCAGGACGCGTCCGGACACGGGAACGCCGACCACCACGTCCGCACTGCCCGAGGTACGCGCCAGCAGGGCCGTGAACGCCGCGAGCAGCACCGTGAACGGCGTGGTGCCGCCGCGCCGCGCGAGCGCGGCCACCGCGTCACCGACCTCCTCGGGCACGGCGAACCGCACGGTGTCACCGGTGTTGCTCCGGACCGGGGGGCGCCGCCGGTCCAGCGGCAGGGCATGCACCGGCGGCAGCCCGGCCAGCCGCCGTCGCCAGTAGGCCAGGTCCGGCTCGAACTCGCCGCTGTCGTACCGGGAGCGCTGCCAGGCGGCGTAGTCGGCGTACTGCACGGGCAGCGGCGGAAGCTCGGCGGGGCGGCCCTCCGCGGCCGCCCGGCACAGCTCGGTGACCTCATGGTCCAGCAGGGCCACCGAGGCGGCGTCGAACGCGCTGTGGTGGACCACCACCAGCAGCAGCCGGTCCGCTTCGGAGAGGCGGACCAGCCGGGCGCGCAACAGCGGGGCCCGCGTCAGGTCGAAGGGCGCCGCGGCCAGCTCGGTGAGGAGCTCCTCGGTCCGGCTGCCGGCCGCCGCCCGCTCCAGGGACCGCAGGTCCTCCTCGTCCACGGTCAGTTCCACGCGCTCGTGGACGGTCTGGCGGAGCGAGCCGTCCGCAGCCGCCGCCAGAGATGTCCGCAGGGCCTCGTGGCGCTGCACGACGGTGCGCAGGGCCGCTGCCACGTCTCCGGCGCCGAGCGCGACACCGGACAGCGGCACGACGGTGGGGACGTTGAACGCCGGGGAGTCCGGATCCAGCCGGCTCGCGAACCACACCCGCTCCTGGTCGAAGGAGGCCGGAGTACTCCAACCCGTCATAGCCGCCAACCCCCGGTCCCCACTTGCCCTCCCGTCGCACGCCGAGTCCCCTCGGCCGTACGCCGGCCCGCCCGTTCCCGTACCCCGCGTGCGGAGGCACATGGTTCCACCTCCCGAAGCGCTCCCACAAGATCTTGACCGCTACAGAAATCCGCACCCGCACCGGGGTTGACCGAATCTCACTTCAATAACGAGCAAGATCATGGCAGTTGGCCCGGCGCGGTGTGTGGGCTACGCTCCGACGCGGGGTATGTGCCTCCGTCTCAGCCCTCCTCGCCGACGCGGAGCACCCCGTGAACATCACGATCGTTTTTCCCCCCGCCGCTGATCCTTCGCTGCCCTACGGCGCTCTGCCGCTGCTCGGCGCGGTCCTGAAACGGGCCGGTTACGCGGACGTGTCGCTGCGCGACGTGAACCTCGAGGCGTTCGACGATCTCTGGCGACCGGACGCGCTGGCCGAGGCGCTGCACCGCGAGGACGTTCCCGGCCGGACGAGCGGCACGGCGGCGGAACTGATCGCCGACATCGACGCGGCGCGCGCCATTCTGCGCGACCCGGTCGACTTCTACGACCCGATGAAGCTGCTGTTCGCCAAGCGCCTGTTCCACCTCGCCGGCGACCTGCTCTCGGCATCGCATCCGCGGGTCCGGTTCGGCAAGTACTCCTATTCGCCGAGCTCCTACGACTCCTACGAGGAGATCGAAACAGCCGTCCGGACCGACGCGGGTCCGCTCGCCCGGTACTTCGAGACGACCACCGTTCCGTCGCTGCTGGCCGCGGCCCCGAAGGTGATCGGCATATCCGTCCCGTACTTCTCCCAGCTGATACCCGCGTTCATCCTGGCCGACCGCATCCGCGCAGCGGATCCCGGCATCCACCTCACCTTCGGCGGCCCGGTGATCACGTGGGGCAAGGAGGTGCTGATGGCGGACGGACGGTTCGGACGCTGGCTGGACTCCTTCTTCGTCGGTGAGGCCGACGAGACGTTCCTGCACTTCGTCGACGCGCTGCACGGCAAGCGCGACCTCGCCGCCGTCGCCAACATGGTCCGGTACGTGGACGGCCAAGTCGTCAGCCAGCTCGACGACCACTACCAGCTCGATCTGGACTGGTCGCCCACACCGGACTTCACGATGATGCCGATGGACCGCTATTTCGCGCCCAAGCGCATCATCTGTCTGATGCCCACGCGCGGCTGCTACTTCAACAAATGCGCTTTCTGCAACTACGCGTTCATCAAGATGACGCCGTACCGGATGCGCTCGCCGCAGCTCATCGCCGAGGACGTCGCCACCATCCAGAAGGCCACCGGCGAGAGCGTGTTCTCGTTCGAGTCCGACGTCATGCTGCCCCTGCACCTGAAGCAGATATCCGAAGCCCTGATAACCCGCGGCACGGACATCAAATGGCACGGCGTGGCCCGCTTCGAGAAGGGGATGACGGACGAACTCTTCGCCACCATGCGCCGGGCCGGCTGCGTGCGCCTGTACATGGGGATGGAGAGCGCCAACGAACGCGTGCTGGAGGCGATGGTCAAGGGGACCGACCGGCAGCGCATGTCGAACATCCTGCGCATGTGCAGCTCGGCGGGTATCTCCGTGGAGGCCGGGGTGTTCAGCGGCTTCCCGTCCGAGACGGCGGAGGAGGCGGACGACACCTACCGGTTCGTCCGCGACCACCGGCACGTCATCGCCCGTGCGGACGTGGGCACGTTCAGGCTGCTCAAGGGCGCTCCCATCGCCGACACCCCCGAGAAGTACGGGATCATCGTCCTCGGCGACCCCAAGAAGCGCTGGTACCACCTGGACTTCCGGCACACGGCACCGCAGGAGGTGTCGGACGGCGCGGCGGCCATGGAACGGATCCAGCGCCTCTACCCGGAGGTCGCCCTGATCGACGTGCCGGAGGACATCCTCTACAACGCCGATGTGGGCCCGGACGCGTTCCGCCGGTTCTTCGCCGCCGCCGGCGAACCGGCGAGCCCGTCAAAGGCGGTACCGGACGAGGCGACGGTCGCCCTGTCCACCGGCTGCGAGCTGCAGCGGGTCCATGTGGCCAACTCCGGGGCCGTGCACTTCGACGACCCCGCCGCGCAGGGCGCGCGCCCCGTCTTCGAGGTGTCACGCATGACGCTGACCATCGCCGTCGACAGGGCGGCCTCGGCCCTGTACCCCCTGAGCCGTGCGGAGGAGTTCGTGCTGCGCCGTCTCGGAGAGGGCCCGATGTCCGCCGCCGGTCTGCGCGCCGAGATCCAGGAGTACGCGGAGTCGGCCCCCGACCGCGACGACACGGTCGACGTGAGCCTCCTGGACCACCTGGTGGCCCTGGGGGTCGTGGTCGTACGCGCGGTGGACGTCGTCACTGAAGCTTCCTCTTGATTGCGGACACCTGAAGACTGGGACCTGAGGCTCCAGAGGAAGCAGTGCCAGGTGGGAAGCACGTACACGAAGCGGTACTCGGACGAGTACACGCGTGACGCCGGTCTGCGTCGCCCGAGCTCCCGGCACCGGCCATGCTGTCAGCGGGGTCCGATACCTTCGAGCCATGTCGATCACCGCACAACTGCGCGACTCGGTGAGGCTGCCGGGTGGGGATGCACTGGTCAACGGCTTCGCCTTCGAGAGCCGTGGAGACGGGCCGCGCCGTGCTCTTCTCGAGAGCGGGCACGAGCTGGAGGTCCACGACCTGGTCGAGGTCTTCGCGGGGGAGCGCGCGCCGACCGCCGTCTTCCCCCTTCCCTGGCCGGGGTGGGGCCGTGGTGTTCACTCGGTGAGCCCCGACGGCTCCTTCGCGGTGTTCTCGGGCCAGCGCGCGGTAAGGGCCGTGAGCGTGGGCGGAGAGACGCTGTGGGAGTACCGGCACGGCTGCTGGGGGCCCGAGATCGGCCACGCGCACACGGGGGACGAGCAGGAGGTGTGCCGCGGGCTCGAGCACGGATCCTGCCGGGTCTCCGACGACGGCCGGCTCGTCTGGGCGCATGTCGTGGTCGAGCCGGAGGACCAGGATTGGCAGGAATGCTGGGTCGTCCTGGACGCCCGGGACGGACGAGAACTGGCTCGGCTGCCGCTGGACAGCGCGGCCTCCGGTTCACACCACCTGTCCCACCCGGACGGCATCCACATGGGTCTCTGCATCGGCATGGGCCAGGACGGCATCCTGCTCCACTGGGCGCGCTGGGACGGCGCGAAGCTGACCAGCTGGGACCTCAACGAGACCATGGACCGCATCCTGACGGACGTCCACACGGGGCTTCCGGGCTTCCTGACAGTCGAGCACTACGGAGCTGACCTGAGACTGCACGCCCTGGACGGCGCCGTGCTGGCCGAGGAGGCGCCCGAGCCGGCCGACGACGAGGACCCACCCTGCTGGGACTACGGCTGCGGCTTCGTCGACGCCGACACCGTCATCGCCTCGACGGTCGAATCCGACGAGGACCCGGATCGGGCCCGCCACTGGCTGCTCGACGCCCGCACCCTGGAGATACGCGGGGCGGTCGCGTATCCCACGGGCCCCGTCGACAGCTGTGTGCGCCCGCTCGGAGACGGGACCTGGCTCACCTACGACGACACGAGCGAGACGCTCAATCGCTGGATCGAAGCAGCGTCTTGAGTGCGGTGGTGATCGGGCCTCGGCAAGCACCTCACGGGTGGCGAGATCAGCAAGGAGGATGCCGCCGCCCGGCAGACCTCGCCGAAGGCGAAGGAGTTCATGACACGGTCGGGTGAGGAGCGGGGCGCCGCGTATGCCGCCTCGGGCGCGGACACGGACGTCGTGAAAGCGACGACGGCAGCGACGATTCGCGTTCCACACGGGTGCCTGAACTCACGCCCTAGTACTGCAACGGTGCTTACTAGCCGAGCGCGCGGTCGAGACCGAAGGCCGCGCTGATCAGCGCCAGGTGGGTGAAGGCCTGAGGGAAGTTCCCGCGCTGCTCCCCGGTGTGGCCGATCTCCTCCGCATACAGACCGAGGTGGTTGGCGTACGTGAGCATCTTCTCGAACGCGAGTCGGGCCTCGTCCAGGCGGCCGGCGCGGGCCAGCGCCTCGACGTACCAGAACGAGCAGATCGAGAACGTGCCCTCATCGCCCCGCAGTCCGTCCGTGCTGGCCTGCGGGTCGTAGCGGTAGACCAGCGAGTCGGACACCAGGTCCTCGCCCAGCGCGTCCAGCGTGGCGAGCCACTTCGGGTCGGTCGGGGAGACGAACTTCGCCAGCGGCATCATCAGCAGGGACGCGTCGAGGACGTGGCCGTCCTCGTACTGGACGAAGGCGTGCCGCTCGTCGGACCAGCCATGGCGCATGATCCGGCGATAGATCGCATCCCGGGCCCGCCCCCACCGCACGATGTCGACGGGCAGACCGCGATGCTGGGCCAGCCGCATGGCGCGCTCGATCGCCACCCAGCACATCAATCGCGAGTAGAGGAAGTTCTTGCGCCCGCTGCGCGTCTCCCAGATCCCCTGGTCGGGCTGGTCCCAGTGGTCGCACACCCAGTCGACCACCTCGGTGATGCTGTCCCAGTGCGCACTGGAGATGGGCTGCCCCCACTTGTCGTAGAGGTAGAGGGCGTCGATGAGCGCCCCGTAGATGTCCAGCTGCAACTGGTCGACGGCACCATTGCCGACGCGTACGGGGGCCGAGCCCCGGTACCCCTCGAGATGGGTCAGCTCGCGCTCGGGCAGCTCACGGCGCCCGTCGATGCCGTACATGATCTGCAGCGGGCCGGTCGTCCCGGTCACTTCGAGGGGGACATGCTCGGAAAGGAAACCCATGAAGGCCTCGGCCTCCTCGGTGAAGCCGAGCCTGAGCAGCGCATACACACAGAACGCTGCGTCACGGATCCATACGTAGCGGTAGTCCCAGTTGCGCTCGCCCCCGATGCGTTCGGGCAGGCTGGTGGTCGGCGCGGCGATGATGGCGCCGGTCGGGGCGTAGGTGAGCAGCTTCAGGGTGAGGGCGGAGCGCTGCACCATCTCCCGCCAGCGACCGCGGTACCGCGACCGGGACAGCCACCGCCGCCAGTACCCGACGGTGGCGTTGAACTGCTGCTCCGCCTCGGACAGCGGGCAGAAGCGGGGTGACACGTCGCCGCCGACCCGGTCGAGGGCGAAGACCGCGGACTCGCCCTCATGCAGCTTGAACAGCGACCATACGTCCTGGCCGGCGACCTCGAGCGGCACACTCGACGTCAGCGCGAGAGTGAGTGAGGGCGATTCGAAGACCGCCTGGCCATGCTGTACGTGCACGGTGTGCGGCTGCGCCCCGTACTCGAAACGGGGGGCCACACGGGCGCGGAACGGCAGCGATCCGCGCACGCACACCACGCGGCGGATCAGACGGTGCCGGTCGGCCTCGCGCGAATCGTCGAGTACCGGCATGAAGTCCTGGACCTCGCCGACCCCGTCCTCCGCGAAGAAGCGGGTGATCAGCACATTGGTGTCAGGGAAGTAGAACTGCTTGGTACGCGTCGCGGCATCCGCCGCGAGCTCGAAATACCCGCCACGGTCGGCGTCGAGGATCGAGGCGAAGACACTGGGTGCGTCGAAGCGCGGGCAGCAGTACCAGTCGATGGTGCCGTTGGTGTCCACCAGCGCCGCGCTGCGCAGATCGCCGATCAGGCCGTGCTCGGCGACCGGCAGATAGCGGGGCGCGCCGACACCCGGGGATGCGAAAGCATTGGGCGTCCCGGCGCTCGCGTTGGCCTCCACAGTCACATCGGACCTCCCTGAGCCTGCGCACCCCCTCTTCAGGCTAACCAGTCGTCGACGTGCAGGACAGCGGGAGTGGGCGCCGCGGTGCCACTCCCCCTGCCACGTCGACGGGCCCGGCACCGTGCCCGCCCGTCGGCGCCGAGCGCATCGATGTCAGGATGGTTCCATGACGAGCAAGGTTTACTTCGACATCACCATCAATGACGAGCCCGCTGGGCGGATCACGTTCAAACTGTTCGACGACGTCGTTCCCAAGACCGCGGAGAACTTCCGCGCGCTGGCGACCGGCGAGAAGGGCTTCGGCTACAAGGGCTCCTCGTTCCACCGGATCATCCCCGACTTCATGCTGCAGGGCGGCGACTTCACCCGCGGTGACGGCACGGGCGGCCAGAGCATCTACGGCGCCAAGTTCGCCGACGAGAACTTCAAGCTCACGCACACCAAGCCGGGCCTGCTCTCCATGGCCAACGCCGGCCCCAACTCCAACGGCTCGCAGTTCTTCATCACGACCATCGTGACGTCCTGGCTGGACGGCAAGCACGTGGTGTTCGGCGAGGTCGACAACCAGGAGAGCATGGACCTGGTCAAGAAGATCGAGGGCCTCGGCTCGCAGAGCGGCCGGCCCCAGGCGAAGATCACCATCGCGGACAGCGGCGTCCTCTGACCCGCATACGGAACCGCTGAACGAGCGCGTCGTCCGACGGACTCCGTCGGACGACGCGCTCCGTCGTATCCGGCCGGCGAGGGACAGCCACGGCCGACCGGCCGGCCGCGCGATTCGCTCGTTACGGTGTTCGGGTGGGGAACGTCTTTCGCGGCGGGGGCCGCAGTCTGTCCATGTCCAATGGGGGCACGGACGTCTTCGTCGATGTGCTCATGCTGGCCGTGTCCGATCTCGCCGACAGCGCCTGGGAGCACCGCTTCGCCACCCTGCTGACCTTGCAGGACCAGAGCGTCATGGGGCGCGGGGCGGTCGGGTTCGATCTGGAGGACGTCGACTGGGGCCGCTCCCCGTGCGAGCGGGGAGCGGCGAAGGACTTCGTCCTGCGGGTGCTCGATCTCGCCCTGCGCAGACACCGATGGGACGAGCTGGGCTACGAGCCGCCCTTTGCCGAGAGTTGTCTGTGGCAGTACCGGGAGATGGTCGCGGCATTCGATCCGGCCGACTCCGAGCGGCGAAGCGGTGGCTCCCCTTTTCCCGGCCCGGAAGAAGCCGCCATGGCCTCGTGCGTACGGCACCGCGTCCTGTGCGCGCCGGTCCACTGGGAGGGATGCGTCTTCTGTACGGGGCGCCGGTGATCCCGCACCGGTGGCACGGCTCCCGCAGCCTTCACTGTCAACTGATGGTTGACAGTGAAGGCGTGTCAACCTACAGTTGACACATGGTGAAACCTGTACGCCCAACCAATCCCGTACGCCTCGACGACCTGATCGAGGCCATCAAGAAGGTCCACACCGACGCCCTCGACCAGCTCTCCGACGCGGTCATCGCCGCGGACCACCTCGGCGATGTGGCCGACCATCTGATCGGGCACTTCGTGGACCAGGCCCGGCGCTCGGGCGCTTCCTGGACGGAGATCGGGAAGAGCATGGGGGTGACCAGGCAGGCGGCCCAGAAGCGGTTCGTCTCCAAGGACCCCGGCGAGCCCTCGGACCTGGACCCCGGCCAAGGGTTCGGCCGCTTCACCGAGCGGGCCAGGAACGTCGTGATGACCGCGCAGAACGAGGCCCGCGCCGCAGGCAACACCGAGGTGCGCACCGAGCACCTGGTGCTGGGACTGATCGCCGAGCCGGAGGCACTGGGCCCCGCGTTCATCACGTCCCAGGGCGTGACGCCGGAGGCCGTCCGTCAGGCCGCGACCGAGGCTCTGCCGGTCGCGGTCGACGAGCTGCCGGACCTCATCCCGTTCGCCCCCGGGGCCCGCAAGGCACTGGAGCTGACGTTCCGGGAGGCCCTGCGGATGGGCCACAACTACGTCGGCACCGAACACATCCTGCTCGCCCTGCTGGAGCAGGAGGACGGCGCGGGTGTGCTGACGGACCTCGGCATCGACAAGGCGACCGCCGAGACGGGCATCGCCGAGGCCCTCACGCTCATCGCCGCCTCGGACAAGGAGGCCTGACCGAAGCGGCCCGTCCGGGGTATGCGCGGCGGAGGCCGGTGCCGGTCATCCGGTGCCGGTCATCCGCGCGTCGGTCATCCGCGCGTCGGCCGGTCACAGTGCCCCGTACACCGCCTCGATCAGGGCCGTCTTGCGCGGATCGTCGGAGATCCGGGGCCCATCCGGTTCATCACGCAGCCCAGGGCGAGATCGGCCCCCGGGTCGGCGAGGCCGCAGGAGCCGCCCGCGCCGTCATGACCGAAGGCCCGCGAGTTGGGACCGTACGAGCCCTCGGGGCCGCTCGGCCACAGCCCGAGCGCGAGCTCCGTGTCATGGCCGATGCCCGTGCCGAGCACCAGGTCGTGGCAGGACCCCTGCCCCTCGCGGGCGCGCTCGACGGCCTCCTCGGAGAGAATCCGCCGGTCGCCCGACCTGCCCCTTCCGGCGTAGATCCCGTACAGCGCGGCAACGGCGCGGGCGGTGCCGTGGCCGTTGGCCATGGGGATCCGGGCCGCCCGCCACTGCGGGGCGTCGGCGGCGGCAGCACCCGTGGGCGGGTTGAGCAGCGTGGCGACGGCCAAGGGTTCCAACTGCGCGCACAGCGCGGTCAAGAGGGCCTCCACCGGCGCTTCCGGCCGGGCACGACCGGGGATGCCGCCGCGGATGCGGGCCTCTCGATGGCCCGGAGTCGGCCCTCTCGCAGGCCTCGTGGGTGTCCTCGCTCACGGCGGGAGCTCACCCCCCGGATCCGCCCAGGACCTCGTCGCAGGCGGCGCGCAGACGGCGGACGCCCTCGGCGATCTCGGCCGCACCGGCCACCGCGGCATAGCTCAACCGGACCTGCGGGGACGGGGGTTCGGCGCAGAAGTACGGGCGACCGGGCGCGATGGCCACGCCCGCGCGCAGGGCCGCCGAGACCACCGCGGACTCGTCCGTACCGGCTTCCGCCTCGGGCAGGCGCAACCACAGGCTCCCGCCGCCCGCGGGGATGTGCGGGAGCGCGAGGGCGGGGAGCTCCTGCCGCACGGCCGTCGTCATGGTGGTGCGCCGGCTTCTCAGCTCGGTCGACACGCAACGCAGATGGTGGCCCCACGCCGGGGAGCCGACCAGTTCGAGCGCGGCCTCCTGGAGCGGTCGGGGGACGAAGAAGCTGTCGACGACCTGGATGGCCCGCAGCCGGCCGAGCACCGGACCGCGGGCGGCGAGCGCGCCCACCCGCAGACTCGGCGAGGTGATCTTGGTGAGGGAGCAGACGTGGACGACCACACCGTCCGGGTCGTCGGCGGCCAGGGGCGCGGGCAGTGGCCCGGCGTCGTCGTGGGCCAGGCGGCGGGCGAAGTCGTCCTCGATGACGAAGGCCCCCGCCGCACGGGCGATCCGGACGACCTCGCCGCGCCGTTCGGGGGCGAGGACCGCGCCGGTCGGGTTCTGGAAGAGCGGCTGGCAGACGAAGACGCGGGCGCCGGTGGCCCGGAACGCGGCGGCGAGCAGTTCCGGCCGTACTCCGTCGGCGTCGACGGGCACCGGCACGGGCCGCAGCCCGGTGGCGCGGGCGGCCGCCAGCATGCCGGGGTAGGTGGGCGACTCGACCAGGACCGGGGCGCCGGGCGGGGCGAGGGCGCGCAGCGCGGTGGCCAGGGCGCTCTGGCCACCCGCGGTGATCAGGACGTCGGCGGCGGTGAGCGCGGGCCCGATCTCACGGGCGAACCAGGCCCGCAGTTCGGTCAGCCCGTCGGTGGGCGGGCGCCCCCAGGCACCGGGGCGGCGCCCGGCCCTGGCGAGGGCGGCGGCGAGCGCCCGCTCCGGCTGGAGCGAGGAATGGAGGTAGCCGCCGTTGAGCTCGATGACACCGGGCGGCGGTGCGGCGAGCGTGACCAGGACACCGGAGGCATCGACCGTACGCGGCACCGCTTCGGGGCCGCGATCGCCGCTGAGGGAGACCTCCTGCCAGGAGGTGTCGCCCGGCGGGGGCGCATCGGTACGGGGCTGTGCCCGGAAGGCGCCGGAGCCGGGCCGGGTGACGACGAGGCCCTCGGCGGCGAGCTGGGCGATGGCCCGGGAGACGGTGACGGGGCTGACTCGGAAGCGCTCCACGAGGGCCCGGCTCGACGGCAGCTTTCCACCTGGTGAGTAGCGGTTCAGTTCGCTGCGGAGAGAAGCGACGAGTACAGCGGCACTGCTACGCTCTTGCATGAAAGCTGACGATAGCGCTATTCCCCACAGCACGATAGCGGTTGCTGCGTCGACGGCCGGACCGGCGGCTGAATCGCCCGCCGGATCGACGACCCGTACGGCGACCGGAACCGCCGGATCGACGACCCGTACGACGGCCGGTTCGGCGAACCGCGGTGGCGTGGTTCTCGCCGGGCTCGGTGTCGTCGCCTTCTCGCTGACCTTCCCGTCCACGGCCTGGGGCCTGGAGAGCTTCGGCCCCTGGTCGCTGGTGGCGTTGCGCACCCTGCTCGCCGCGGCGATCGCGGGCGCCGTGCTGATGGCGGGGCGCGTACCGGTGCCGGACCGTCGGCACCGGCCGGGGCTCCTCGTCGTCGCCGCGGGCGTGGTGGTGGGCTTCCCGCTGCTGACCACGCTGGCCCTGCAGACCTCGACGACCTCGCACGCGGCCGTGGTGGTGGGGCTGCTTCCACTGACCACCGCCGTGTTCTCCTCGCTGCGGACCGGGGCACGGCCGCCCCGTGCCTTCTGGGTCGCGGCGCTCGCCGGGGCGGCGGTGGTGATCGCGTTTACCGTGCAGCAGAGCGGCGGTGCGCTGTCCGGCGGCGACCTGTATCTGTTCGGTGCGCTGCTGGTGTGCGCGGCGGGGTACACCGAGGGCGGCAGGCTCGCCGGGATCATGCCGGGCTGGCAGGTGGTCGGCTGGGCACTCATCGTCTCCCTGCCGCTCGCGGTGGCGGGGGCGGCGATCGCGCTGCCCCTGGAGCCGGTGCGGCTGACCGCGCACGGAGTGATCGGCCTGGTCTGGGTGGCGGCCGGGTCCACCTTCCTCGGCCTGTACGTCTGGTACCGCGGGATGGCGGAGATCGGGGTGCCGCGGGCCAGCCAGCTCCAGCTCGCGCAGCCGATGCTGACTCTGGTGTGGTCGTTCCTCGTGCTCGGCGAGAAGGTCTCGACGGCAGCGCCGGTGGCGGCGATCGCGGTGCTGGTCTGCATCGCGGTCACTCAACGGGCGGGGCGCGCGCGGCGTACGGGGTGAGAACCCCGCACCCTCCACCGGGCGAAGTCGCATTTCGGTCATAGACTTGTCGACATGGACCGCCACCCGTGAGGAGGTCACACCCGATGGAGGCACACGCGGGCGACCGTCTGCTGACGCACGGCAGGACCGTGGGACAGCACGACCGGGTCGCAGAGATCGTCGAAGTGCTCGGCGCCGGGGGCACTCCCCCGTACCGCGTCCGCTTCGAGGACGGACACGAACACCTGATTTCGCCCGGTCCCGACAGCGTCGTACAGCACAAAGCCCGTAAGCAGGCACCGGAGACCCGGTAGCGGCCTCCGGCGGACGGCACTGCTCTTCCCCCGGGCCCCGGGCGGGCCGACCGGATTCCCGGCGGCCCGCCCGCTCAGCTGGGTGCGTCCACCCCGCTGCTTCGGTCAGCGGGGTGGACGCACCCTGCTGCGGTAGTGGTCGGCCACCACCCGGGCCATGGTTCCGATCCGGTCCGTGACCACGTTCTTGCCGGAGAAGTAGACGTGGCCGCGCACCTGGTCGTAGCCGGCGGCGAAGTCGAGGTGGCGGGAGAGTTCGGCCGGGTCCTGCCAGGCGGCGGGCTGCGCGGGGTCACCGGCCTTGTAGAGCGCCTCGCCCACGAAGAGATCGACGCCCGTGCCCCGTACGACCTCGTCCCACCAGGGCAGCAGCTTGGCGTAGTCGGCGGCCGCGAAGCCGATGTTCCAGTAGATCTGCGGGCAGATGTAGTCGATCCAGCCCTTCTTGATCCAGCCGCGGGTGTCGGCGTGCAGATCGTCGTACGTCTGCACGCCCGCCTTCGTGTCGGAGCCGAGCGGATCGGTGGCGGCGTTGCGCCACACGCCGAACGGGCTGATCCCGAACTGGACGTTCTTCTTGATCTTCTTGATCCGCTCGGCGGTCTCGCGCACCAGCTTGTCGGTGTTGTCGCGCCGCCAGGCGGCCTTGTCCGGGAAGCCGGCGCCGTATCGCGCGTACGTGGCGTCGTCGTCGAAGACCTGCCCGGCCACCGGGTACGGGTAGAAGTAGTCGTCCCAGTGCACGGCGTCGATGTCGTAGCGGCGGACCGCGTCGAGCATCGCGTCCTGGACGAAGCGGCGGACCTCGGGGATTCCGGGGTTGTAGTAGAGCTTTCCGCCGTACGGCAGCACCCATTCGGGGTGCAGCCTGGCGGGGTGGGTGGCGGTCAGCCGGGACGGGTCGGTGTGGTTGGCGACCCGGTACGGGTTGAACCAGGCGTGCAGTTCCAGGCCGCGGCGGTGCGCCTCGTGGACGGCGGTGCCCAGCGGATCCCAGCCGGGATTCTTGCCCTGGACCCCGGTGAGGTACTGGGCCCACGGTTCGTAGGGCGAGGGCCACAGCGCGTCGGCGGTCGGCCGGACCTGGAGGATCACCGCGTTCAGCCGCCGGTCGACGGCCTCGTCGAGATACCCGATCAGTTCGGCCTGCTGCTCGGCCGCCGTCAGACCGGGCGCGGAGGGCCAGTCGACGTTGGCGACGGTGGCGACCCACATGCCGCGCAGCTCACGCCGCGCGACCCGCCGGCCGCCCTCGCGGGGCGGTGCGTCCGTCCGCCCGGAACCGGCCTGCCGGGACGGAGCCGCGACGGCGTCACCGGCCGTGGTGACGGTGCTCACCACCCCGGCGACCACTCCAGCCGCACCCGCAACAAAGCCTCTCCTGGCCATTTGCCGCATTTCGTTACACCTGCCGTCTCTCTGTCATCGTCGTCATCGTCCGTCGCCCCTGGATTCAGGCGTAACGCAGAGCATGCCCGCCCCGGCCCGCAATGACCCGTAGGTCGCGGAGTAACGTCGGGGGGTCGGGGCGGGCACCGGAATCAGACGGGAACCTGCGACACGCAGAACAGCGAAAGGCACGAGGTGACGGACTCTATGGCCGACATTGCACGCGTCGGAGTGGTGGGCTGTGGCCAGATGGGCGCGGGTATCGCGGAGGTGTGCGCCCGCAGCGGTCTTGAGGTCAAGGTGGCCGAGACCACCGGCGAGGCGCTGGAGATCGGCCGCACCCGGCTGCACAACTCCCTCTCGAAGGCCGCCGAACGCGGCAAGATCACTCCGGCGGAGCGCGACGAGACACTGGCTCGTCTGAGCTTCACCACCGACCTCGGAGAGTTCGCCGACTGCGATCTCGTCATCGAGGCCGTCGTGGAGAACGAGCAGGTCAAGACCGAGATCTTCCAGGTGCTCGACCAGGTGGTGACCCGGCAGGACGCGATCCTCGCCTCGAACACCTCCTCCATCCCGCTGGTGAAGCTGGCCGTGGCGACCTCTCGCCCGGACCAGGTCATCGGCATCCACTTCTTCAACCCGGCCCCGGTGCAGAAGCTCGTCGAGCTGATCCCCGCGCTGACGACGTCCGACGAGACGGTGAAGCGCGCCGAGGCCCTGGTGCAGGACGTCCTCGGCAAGCACCCGATCCGCGCCCAGGACCGCTCCGGCTTCGTCGTCAACGCGCTGCTCATTCCGTATCTGCTCTCCGCGATCCGGATGTTCGAGTCGGGCATCGCCAGTCGGGAGGACATCGACAACGGCATGGAGCTCGGCTGCGCCCACCCGATGGGCCCGCTGAAGCTCTCCGACCTGATCGGTCTGGACACCGTGGCCTCGGTCGCCGATTCGATGTACGCGGAGTTCAAGGAGCCGCTGTACGCCGCTCCCCCGCTGCTCCAGCGGATGGTGGACGCGGGCCGGCTCGGCCGCAAGACCGGCTCGGGCTTCTACCCGTACTCCTGATCCGTTCTCTCGTGCCTGTACGGGGCCGGGCGGGGCATTGCCCCGGCCGGCCCCGTACGCGGTTCCGGGCGCCTCAGCCCAGCCGTAAGTGATGGAGCATCATCAGCCCGGCCGCCATGCCCGCGGCCGGGACCTCGCCGCGGGCGATCATGTCGGGCACCAGCTTGAGCGGTATCCACTCGCGGCGCGAGGACTCGAAGTCGTCGCTGGGGTGGCCCGTCCAGGCGGCCTCCTCGGACCAGTAGAGGTGGTGCCGGGCGTCGGTGAGACCGTTCGACGGCTCCACGGTCAGCAGCGGACGCAGCGGGCCGGGGCGCCAGCCGGTCTCCTCCTCCATCTCCCGGGCCGCGGCGGCCGCGATGTCCTCACTATCCTCGACGACGCCCGCGGCAAGCTCCCAGCCCCAGCTGTCGGTGATGAACCGGTGCCGCCACAGCAGCAGCACCTCGTTGGCCTCATTGACGACGGTGGCCGCCGCGACGGGGCGCAGCCGGATCAGGTAGTGGTCGAGATGACGGCCGTCGGGGATGACCACATCCGCCAGATTGACCCGGAACCAGCGGTTCTCATACACGGTTTGTTCGCTCAGGTTCGTCCATCGCACAGTTTTGCCACCCTCCGACAAGTAGGTGGCAACATCGCAGCAGGTGCAGGACCGGAGGGGAACGTACCGGTACCACCGGTTACGCATGCGCAGGGGTACTCACAGCGGTACGCGCAACGCCCCGTCGATCAGTTCGGCGGCCCGCCCCGCCTCGGCGCAGCCGCTCGCGATCAGGTCCTCGCGCACCGCGCGCAGCCGGTCGCGCAGCCGCCGCGACTCCATGCCCCTGGCCCGCTCGGCCATCTCCACGGCGGTGGCCGCCGCCCGGTCCGCCTCGCCCTGGCGCAGCTCGACATGGGTCAGCATGGCGAGCCGGTGCACCCGGCCCCGGTCGTGCGCCGGGGTCCGTACGGCCGCCGCCGCGTGTTCCCTGGCCCCCGGCAGATCGCCGAGGCTGAGCAGCGCCTCGGCCACCTGCACATCGACCAGGCCCGGCTGGACGTATCCCGTCTCGTCCGGTTCCTGGCCCGGTCGGATGCGTTTCGCCTCCGACTCGGCCCGCCGGATGCACTCCAGGGCGCTGCCCGCGTCGCCGAGGTGGGCGTACGCCTTGGCCTGCATCGCGTACAGATCGGCGGCCAGCGCGGGAGTGATGTGGCCGCCGGCGGCCCGCAGTGCCGCCTGCGCGAAGGCCACCGACTGCCGGTACTCGGCGAGGCACAGCGACTGGTTGACCAGCAGGGCGATCACATAGCCGCCGAGGCCTCGGTCCCCGCTCGCCTTGGCCAGCCGCAGCGCCTGGTGGAAGTAGCGCTGGGCGAGCCCGTGCGCGTCGGAGTCGTAGGCGCAGATGCCCGCGACGGCCACCAACCCGCCCGTCGCCCGGTGCAGTTGGCGCCCCGTCGCATCGCTGTAGGCGCCACGCAGCAGCGGGGCGGTCTCCGCGTTGAGGAAGCCGACGATGCGGGATCGGGTCGCGATTCCGCCTGCCCTGCGGTACATGAGTTCGTAGTGGGCGCGGGCCGCGCGCAAGGTCACTATGTCGGCCGTGCCGACCCGGGTGGTGCCGCTGCGGGAGACATCGAGGTCCTCGGGCGGGTTCTCCCATTCCCAGACGGGCATCACTGCCGTGGTACCCGTGACGGCGGCCGGGGCGAGCGCGTGCGGGCGCTGCTGTGCGTCGGAGCGCCACAGCGCGGTGGCCCGCTCGACGAATCCGCCGAGCGTGGACGCGGGCCCGGCCGCACCGGCGCCCGGAGCCGCCAAGCCGATGTCGTCCAGCGAAAGAGGCCTGTTCAGCCGGTTCCCGAGCACTTCGCAGACCAGGTCCGGCACCTGGCCACGGGGGCGCTGCCCCTTCAACCAGCGGGCCACCGCGGTGTGTTCGTACCGCAGGCACAGTCCGCGGGAGCGGCCGGCCCGGTTGATGTGCGCGGCGAGGCCGGCCCGGGAGACGCCCGCCTCCTCGATCAGGGCCGCCAGCAGAATGTTGGGCTCCGTTGCCCCCATGTGCCCCTCCGGTGGTTCGGCACGCCGAGGCGTGTCGCACCAGTGGAGCACGATTCACACGGGGTGTGAACGGAATGCCCGAACCGTCCCGCCGCGCGCTCTGGCACGCCGGGACCCGGATCGGTTGAATCAGTCGTCTCGCAAGAGGCGGCCGGGTCGTCTGCTCCCCCTCGTACAGCCGACGACCCGCACCCGCGCCGTCCGTCTCCGCCGACCTGCCCGACACTCCGTGGCGGCGCGGACGGCGCCGGATCGCACGACCCACTGCCCACGGATCGGAGGGTGGCTGCGGGGTCGGCACGGAGCCGGGTTCCCCCGGGCCGGGCCGGGGCCCGCGTGCGGTCCTCGCCCTTCGGCGAGCACGGGAGGGGCGCGTCCGGTGACCGGATGCGCCCCTCCCTACTCACCTTCCTCGCTTACCTTCCTCGATCGCCGGACAGGCTCGGGCTCGCTCCGTCCGGCCGCGGGCGGTGTCCAGTGGTGCGGTCTCGGCCCGGCGGCCGGCGGACGGTGCCAGGGCGGCGTAGAGACCGGCGGAGACCAGCAGCCCGACGAAGGCCGAGAGGTCGGTTTCGTCCAGGGCCGAGGCGACCGGTCCCACGAAGAGTCCGGGCACGCTGAAGAACGGGACCATGACGGCGAAGCCGAGCACGTAGGCCACCAGCCCGGGTACCGACCAGCGGCCGTAGCGGCCCCCGTCACGCCGGAACAGTGCCTCGATGTCGTAGTGGCCGCGCCGCAGTACGAGCATGCGTGTCCATGCGTTCCCGGTGTTCCCTTCGTGCCTGCGGTGGTGTCCGTACCGGGCGGTTCCTCGCGGCAGTGCGGTCACGCCGGTGGTGGAGACGGTGGGGCCGGGCACCGTACGGGACAGATGTGCAGGTGACCGGTCTCGAGGGCTTCATCCTGTGCATGCGCACAGGACTCGGTGATGCGGGCTGTGGCAGCCTGTGCTGATGCCCGTGCTTGCGTCTCACCTGCTCGCCCAGCGTGAACTGCGGCTGACCGCCGTCACCGATCCCGGTGGCTGGGCCGAGGTGCCCATCAGCTGGTCCTCCACCACCGAGCTGGAGGATCCGGTCCCGTTCCTGCGCGGTGGTGAGCTGGTTCTGACCACCGGCCTGCGCCGGCGTACCCGCCGGGAGTGGGACCAGCTGGTGCGGGACCTGGTCGCCGTGCCCGTCGCGGCACTCTGCATCGGGATCGGGCTGGTTCACGACCGGGTGCCGGCGGGGTTGCGGGACGCCGCCGAACGACACGGGCTCGCGCTGCTGACTTCTCCGGTGGAGATCCCGTTCATCCAGATCAGCCGGTGGACGGCGGACCAGATCTTCGCCGAGCAGTACGCCCGGACCCGGCTGATGATCCGCCTGCAGGACGAGATCATGGGAGCCCTTCTCGCGGGCCGCGGCCTGCGTCATCTCGTCGCCGTACTGGCCCACCATCTGACCGCCGAGGTCGCCGTCCTCGACACGGCGGGCACGGTGCTGGAGCAACACCCGTCGGCCGCGCGCTGGCCGGTGGAGGAGGTGGCCGCCGCTTCGAACCAGCCACAGGCAGCGGCCACTTCGGGGACCGTGTCCCTTCCGGTGCGGGCGGATGGCGTCGTCGTCGGGTACATCGCGGCCCGGGGCCCCAGTGAGCAGGTCACCCTGCTCGCGCCGACGGCCAATCTCGTCGGCCTGGAGATCGCGCGGCGCCAGGCGCTGGTGTCCGGCGGCCGTGAGCTGGTCGCGCAGGTGATCGCGGACATCGTCCACCACGGTCTCCCCGAGAAGGAGGCGCAGCGCAAGCTGGCCCAGCTGGGGCTGGACCCGCAGGGCAGCCACCGGGTGGTCGTGGCGAGCTCCGCGCACGCGGCGTCCTTGCTGCGGCAGCGCCCCCTCGACCTGGTCGCACTGTTGCAGGGCCGGTCCGACCTGTACCCGATGTGTCCGCTCGACGACGGCATCGTCGTGGTGGTCGGTGCGGACGGCGACGCACGGACGGTCGCCGACCGGCTGTTGCGCTACCTCGACGGCCGGCCCGCGGCAGCGAAGGTCGGCGTCAGTGGCCTGCACCGCGGCTCCCACGGCATCCGCATCGGCTATCACGAGGCCCGGCACGCCCAGGGGCAAGGATCCGGCGTGCAGGAATGCCGCACGCTGTCACTCCCCGGCCTGATCCTGAGCAGCGCCGACCTTCCACTGGCGGAACTCGCGAGGAGTCTGCTCGAACCCCTGCGCCGCTACGATGCCGACCACGGTGCGGCGCTGGAGGCCACCGTGCGCCTCTACCTCGAACACGACGGTTCGATGGCGGAAACGTGCCGGGCCATGAACCTGCACCGCAATTCGCTGCGGTACCGGATCGGCCAGATCGAGCGGCTGCTGGGCAAACGGCTCGGTTCCACCCAGGACCGGCTGGAACTGTGGCTGGCCCTCCAGGTCCTGGCGCCACCGGATGACTGATCCGGCACGGCCGGCCGGCCCTTCGGGCTCTCGCCACGCCGGGTGGGGCGGGCTCAGCGCCCCAGTACCTGCCGTGCCATGACGACCCGCTGGATCTGGTTGGTGCCCTCGTAGATCTGCGTGATCTTGGCGTCGCGCATCATCCGCTCCACCGGGTGATCGTGTACGTAGCCGGCCCCGCCCAGGAGTTGGACGGCGTCGGTCGTGACCGCCATGGCGGTGTCGGAGGCGAGGCACTTCGCGGCAGCGCCGAGGAAGGTGAGGTCACCGGCGCGGGCCTGCGAGGCCGCCGCGGCCCGGTAGGTGAGCGAGCGGGCGGCCTCGATACGCATCGCCATGTCGGCGATCATGAACTGGACTCCCTGGAACTCCGCGACCGGGTGGCCGAACTGCTGCCGCTCGCGTACGTAGTCCGCCGCGTAGTCCAGCGCTCCCTGTGCGATGCCGACGGCCTGTGCCGCGATGGAGATCCTGGTGTGGTCGAGCGTTTCCAGCGCCAGGTGCAGGCCGCGGCCACGCCGTCCGAGCAGCCGGTCGCCGGGAAGGTGCACACCGTCGAAGTGGACCTCCTTGGTGACCGAGCCGTGCAGGCCCATCTTGCGCTCCGGGGCACCGTAGGAGATCCCGTCGTCGGTCTCCTCCACGATGAAGGCCGAGATGCCGCGCTTGCCCTGTCCGGGATCGGTGACGGCGAAGACGATCAGGACGGCGGCCTCGCCGGCCGAGGTGATCCAGCTCTTGGTGCCCGTCAGCCGCCAGCCGTCCCCCTCGGGCACCGCCCGGCAGGTCATCGCGGCGACATCGCTGCCCGCTTCCCGTTCGGAGATCGCGTAGGCGCACAGCGCCTCGCCGGCGGCCACCTTCGGCAGATACCGGTCGAGCTGTTCGGCGGATCCGGCGAGCAGCAGCGGGGTGACACCGAGCTTGTTGGAGGTCAGCACGGTGGAGATGCCCGCCGATACCCGGGCGATCTCCTCGATGGCGATGGCCTGCGCCAGTGCGTCCGCCCCCGCCCCGTCGTAACGCTCGGGAACGCCGAGCGCATGGAACTGCGCGGCGACAAGTTCCGCGTAGCCCTTCTCGGAGAAGACGTCCTCGGCGTCGGCGATCGATGCCAGGGGCTGGATCCGCTCGTCGGCGAAGGCGCGCACGGACAGTCGGAAGTCCTCGTACTCGCTGGGCATCCGGTACGGCAGGTCCGCCTGCGGGGTCTGTTCGGAGGTGTTCATGTCCTCAGTCACCCACCTGCCGCCCGCCACCGGCAATGTGCCGACGCACGACGGCGGGGTCCTTCTCCGTGCCACTGCACATACCTTGTGCCGACTGCTCCTCCTAGCGTTCGGCGCAGTCGAACGAAGGAGTTGCCATGCCGGCTTTGAGTGGAATCCGTGTGCTGGACCTGTCCCGGGTACTGGCCGGCCCGTTCTGTACGTCCCTGCTGGCCGACATCGGCGCCGACGTGGTGAAGGTGGAGCCCCCCAACGGCGACGACACCCGGCATCTCGGGCCGTTCGTGGAGGGCATGAGCGTCTACTTCGCGATGCTCAACCGGGACAAGCGCAGCATCGCGCTCGATCTCAAGAACGATGAGGACCTGCGCACGCTGTGGTCCCTGGTGGACCGCGCGGACGTACTCGTGGAGAACTTCCGGCCGGGCGTCGCCGACCGGCTGGGCGTCGGCGCGGAAGCGATGCTCGCCCGCAACCCGGGCCTGATCTACACGAGCATCTCCGGATTCGGGCAGACGGGCGAGATGTCCGCCCGTCCCGCCTACGACCTGATCATCCAGGCCATGTCCGGGATCATGGAGACCACCGGCCGGGCCGACGGGGAACCGACCAAGGTCGGCGAGTCCATCGCCGATCTGCAGGCCGGCCTGTACGGCTCATGGGCGATCTGCGCCGCCCTCGTCGAACGCGGCCGCACCGGACGGGGGCAGCACCTGGACATCGCCATGCTCGATGCGATGGTCTCCCTCCAGCTCACCAACGCCAGCCTGCTGGCCGCCGACGGCACCCCGCCCACCCGCGTCGGCAACCGTCATCCCGTCTCCACCCCGTTCGGTGTCTACCAGGCAGCCGATGCCCCCGTCGTCCTCGCGGCCGCCAACGACCGCACCTTCCAGAACCTGCTGGCCCTGATCGGACGCCCTGATCTCGCCGACCACCCCACATACCGCACGGACGAGGCACGCACCGCCCACGAACCGGAGGTCCGCGCCACCATCGAGTCCTGGACACGGCAGCATTCCGCCGCCGACGTCGTCGCGCTCGCCGGACAGCAGGGCGTTCCCGCCGGCCCCGTACAGGATCTCCAGCAGGCTCTCGACAGCGTCCGTCACCGGGGCGTCACCGGACACTTCCAACACCCCGCCCTGGACGGCATGACCGCACTGCGCCAGCCCGTCGCATTCCAGAACACCCCCCACGCCTCGCCCTCCACCACCCCCGAACTCGATGCCCATCGCGCCGAAGTCCTCCACGACTGGACCATCGGCTGAACCCGGACCCGCGACTGCCACGGAGACGGCCCGGCCCTTTCAGTCGCCGGCGCGTAGTTCCGACGCGTCCGTCGCCGACCCGCTGGGCACCACGGCCTCCCGGCCCGAGTCCGTAGCGGCAGGGGCGGCCGATCAGCACGCCGTCCGCCCCCAGGCCCCCGCTGTCGACCCGAAGCGGTTCCGGAAGGCAGGTCTCGGAAAACACCCGACGGGCTGGAGAACGAGCCGGCCCGGACGGGCGCCGAGGTGCCGTCGAGCGCCGCGCCGACCGGAACTCCCGCCTGTCCTCGGGCGGGTTCCGAAACATCCTCGAACGCGCAGGGCGGGCCGGAGATCCGGCCCGCCCTGCGATCGAGAACGACGGCGCCTCACGCGCCCCGCAGCACCGCACCCGTCCGCTCGGCGGCAAGGGCCACCGCGGCGTCGCGCGCGGCCGAGGCCTCGTCGACGGTCAGCGTGCGGTCCGCCGCGCGGAACCGCAGCGCGTACGCCAGGGACTTGCGGCCCGCACCGATCTGGTCGCCGGTGAAGACGTCGAACAGCCGCAGCGATTCGAGGAGTTCACCCGCGCCCTCGCGCAGCGCCTGCTCCACCTCGGCGGCGGGGACGTTCTCCGCGACGATCAGCGCGACGTCCTGGGTCGCCACCGGGAAGGCGGAGATCCGCGGTGCCTGGAGCGCGCCGTCGGCGGCCTGTTCCAGGAGGTCGAGTTCGACCTCCATGGCGCAGGTGCGCTCCGGCAGGTGGAGCTCCTTGATGACGCGCGGGTGCAGCTCACCGGCGTGCCCGAAGAGGGTCTCCGCGCCGTTCACCGTGACGTACAGCGCGGCGCAGCGGCCCGGGTGCCACGGCGCGTGCTGGTCGCTGCGGACGGTCACCTCGACACCCGCCTCGCGGGCGATCGTGCGGGCGGCCTCGATGGAGTCCGCCCAGTCGGCCGGGCGGCCCTTGCCCCACCAGCCGGCCTGCTCGCGGGCGCCCGTGAGGACGACCGCGGCGTGGCGCGGCTGGCGCGGCAGCGTGGCATTGAGCCCGGCGATCTCCTCGTCGGTGGGACGGCGGTCGACGGGCAGCCGTACGGCCTTGGTCTCCGTGCCGGTGGGCCTGAAGACCAGACCGGTCTCGAAGAGCGCGAGGTCGTGACCGCCGCGGCCGTCGTTGCGCCGCAGTGCGCCGAGCAGACCCGGCAGCAGCGTGGTGCGCAGCGCCGGCTCCTCGTCGGAGAGCGGGTTGACGAGCTCGACCGTACGGCGGCGGGCGTCGTCGGTGTCGAGCCCGAGCTGGTCGAGCACGGCGGCGCCGATGAACGGGTAGTTCAGCGCCTCGACGTAGCCGGCTCCGGCGAGCGCCCGGCCGATCCTGCGGTGCAGCCGCTGGCGGTCGCTGAGCCCGCGGCCGGACGGCGGCGTCGGGAGGGTGGACGGGAGGTTCTCGTACCCCTCGAGCCGGATGACCTCTTCGGCGAGGTCGTTCGGCTCGCTGAGGTCGGGGCGCCAGGACGGCACGGTGACGATCAGCTCGTCCTGTCCGTAGACGTCGCAGCCGACCTCCTGGAGGCGGCGTACGACGGTCTCGCGGCCGTAGCCGACACCGGCCACCCGGTCGGGGTGGTCCGCCGGCATCGCGATGGTGCGGGGCGCGGACGGTGCACTGACCTCGGTGGCGCCGACCTCGGCGGTGCCGCCGGCGAGCAGCACCAGCAGGTCGACGGTGCGCTGCGCGGCGGCGGCCGCGGCCTGCGGGTCGGAGCCGCGCTCGAAGCGCTTGGACGCCTCGGAGGACAGCTTGTGGCGGCGCGCGGTCCGGGCGATCGAGATCGCGTCGAAGTGCGCGGCCTCGATGACGACCTCGGTGGTGCTGTGCGCACCCTCCTGGACGTCCGCGATCTCGGTGTTGGCTCCGCCCATGACGCCCGCGAGGCCGATCGGCCCGCGGTTGTCGGTGATGACCAGGTCCTCGGCGTCCAGGACGCGGGCCGTGCCGTCGAGGGTGGTGAGCTTCTCGCCCTGCTGGGCGCGGCGCACCCCGATCGGTCCGTCGAGGCGGGTGCGGTCGTAGGCGTGCAGCGGCTGGCCGAGCTCCAGCATCACGTAGTTGGTGACGTCGACGGCGAGCGAGATGGGGCGCATCCCGGCCTTCTGCAGCCTGCGCTGCAGCCAGATCGGGGAGCGTGCCTCGGGCTGGAGGCCGACGACGGTGCGCGCGGTGAACTTGTCGCAGCCGATCGGGTCGGCAACCTTGACCGGGTACCCGAACGCGTTCGGCGCGGGCACGTCGAGGAGCGCCGGGTCGCGCAGCGCAAGCCCGTACGCGATGGCGGTCTCGCGGGCGACGCCGCGCATGGACAGGCAGTAGCCGCGGTCCGGCGTGACGGCGATGTCGAGGACCTCGTCGACGAGCTGGAGGAGCTCGATCGCGTCGGCGGAGACCTCGTGCTCCGGAGGCAGCACGATGATGCCGTGCGTGCCGTCGTCGCCCATGCCGAGCTCGTCGGTGGAGCAGATCATGCCGTGCGAGGTCTTGCCGTACGTCTTGCGTGCGGCGATCGCGAAGTCGCCGGGCAGGACGGCGCCCGGGAGGACCACGACGACCTTGTCGCCGACGGAGAAGTTACGGGCTCCGCAGACGATCTCCTGCGGCTCACCGGTGCCGTTGGCGTGGCCGACGTCGACGGTACAGAAGCGGATGGGCTTCTTGAAGCCCTCCAGCTCCTCGATGGTCAGTACCTGTCCGACGACCAGCGGGCCCTTGAGGCCGGCGCCGATCTGCTCGACGGTCTCGACCTCCAGACCCACGGCGACGAGCTTGGCCTGTACGTCACGGCCGGTCTCCGTCGCCGGCAGGTCGACGTACTCCCGCAGCCAGGAAAGCGGGACGCGCATCAGATCTCCATCCCGAACGGCCGGGTGAACCGGACGTCACCCTCGACCATGTCTCGCATGTCTTCGACGTTGTGGCGGAACATCAGCATCCGTTCGATGCCGAACCCGAAGGCGAATCCGCTGTACTTCTCGGGGTCGACACCGCAGGCGACGAGCACCTTGGGGTTGACCATGCCGCAGCCGCCGAGCTCGATCCAGCCCTCGCTGCCGCAGGTGCGGCAGGGGCGGTCCGGGTTGCCGACGGACGCGCCGCGGCAGACGTAGCAGACCATGTCCATCTCGGCGGACGGCTCGGTGAACGGGAAGAAGTTCGGCCTCAGCCGGGTCTTCATGTCCGGGCCGAAGAGCGCCTGGACCATGTGGTCGAGGGTGCCCTTGAGGTCGGCCATGGTGAGGCCCTCGTCGACGGCGAGCAGCTCGATCTGGTGGAAGACCGGGGTGTGCGTCGCGTCGAGCTCGTCGGTGCGGTAGACGCGGCCGGGGCAGACGACGTAGACGGGGGGCTCGCGGTCGAGCAGGGTGCGGGCCTGGACCGGCGAGGTGTGCGTACGCAGCACGACGCCGGACTCGTCGTTCTCGGCACCGTCGGCGCCCCGGACGAAGAAGGTGTCCTGCATCTGCCGGGCCGGGTGGTCGGGCACGAAGTTCAGGGCGTCGAAGTTGAACCACTCGGCCTCGGCCTCGGGGCCCTCGGCGACCTCGTAGCCCATGGCCACGAAGACGTCCGCGACGCGCTCCATGATGGTCGTCAGCGGGTGGCGGGCGCCGGCCGGGACGCGGTCGTAGGGCAGCGTGACGTCCACCGCCTCCTCGACCAGGACGCGGGCGTCCCGCTCGGCCTCCAGCTCCGCCTGACGGGCGGCGAGGGCCTTGCTCACGGCGCCGCGGGCCTGGCCCACGCGCTTGCCCGCCTCGGCCTTGGCCTGCGGCGGCAGTGCGCCGATCTCCCGGTTGGCGAGTGACAGGGGCGAGGTACCACCGGTGTGCGCGGTCTTCGCCTGGGCGAGCGCGTCGAGGTCACCGGCGGCGGCGAAGGCGGCGAACGCCTCGTCCCGCATGCGCTCGATCTCTTCCGGTTTCAGTGCCTCGACCTCGACTGGGTCGTACGACTTGTTCGGTGCCGACATCTCTTCCCGTGCTTCCGATTGGCTGGTACTGCGCTTACCGGGGGATACCCCGGACCCCCATGGCCCCGCTCGACGACTGGAGGACGCAAAGGTGCCAAAGGTCGAGTCTAAGGGTCACAGGATGTGTGGGAGGCCCGTGGGCTGCTCAGACCAGGTAGGCCGGCGTGCTCACGGGCAGGATAAATCGGAATTCCGCGCCGCCGCCGGGGCCGCGGCCGACCGTGATCGTGCCGCCGTGCGCCTCGACGATGCCCTTGACGATGTAGAGGCCCAGGCCCGTACCGCCGCGCTTGCTCCCCCGCCAGAAGCGGGTGAAGACACGGCCCATCGACTCCTCGGGGATGCCGGGGCCTTCGTCGCTCACGGTGACGGCCGTTCCCTTCTCGTCGCTCTTCGCGGGTACGGATGCGGGTGCGACTTCAATGGTGACGGTTCCCTCGCCGTGGCGCACCGCGTTTTCCAGCAGGTTGCCGAGCACCTGGTCGACCTTGTCCGGGTCGGCCCAGACCGCGGGCAGCGGCTGGCAGGTACGGACGAGGAAGCGGTCGGGGGTCTGGCCGTTCGCGGTGAGGGCCTGGATGTGGCGTTCGACGGCGGCGGAGAGGTCCACGGGCTGCCGTCGCAGCTCCAGCCGGCCGGAGTCGATCCGGGAGATGTCGAGCAGTTCGGCGATGAGCCGGGTGACGCGGCCCGCGTCGGCGTCGACGGTCTCCAGCATCAGGCGCTTCTGGTCGTCGGTGAACCGTTCCCATTTGGCGAGGAGGGTCGCGGTGAAGCCCTTGACGGAGGTCAGCGGGGAGCGCAGCTCGTGGGCGACCGTGGCGATCAGCTCGGCGTGGCTGCGTTCGGTGCGGCGGCGGGCCTCGGTGCCGCGCAGCGAGATCACCACCCGGCGTACGGGACCGGTCGGGTGCTCGCGTACGTACCGTGCGGAGACCAGGACCTCGCGGCCGCCGGGCAGCAGCAGATTGCGCTCGGGCTGGCCGACCCGGATGGCGAGGCCGCCGTACGGATCGGTCAGCGCCCACCAGCGGCGGCCCTTGAGGTCCTCCAGCGGCAGGGCGTGCTCCAAGGGGCGGCCGAGGGCGGCGGCCCGGGGCACGGCGGTGATCCGGGCGGCGGCGGAGTTGAAGCAGATGACCCGGCCGGTCTCGTCGGCGATGACCAGGCCGTCGGGGAGGTCGTCGGGATCGACGGTCGCGTCGACGGCTCCGGTGTCCAGGCTGTGGGTGTCCCAGCTGTCGGGGTCCTGG
>NZ_JBHVSY010000007.1:143466-295718 GCF_042884935.1 Streptomyces sp. NPDC058092 | reverse complement strand
GCCGTCAATGTTCCGGCCGTCAATGTTCCGGCCGTCAATGTTCCGGCCGTCAATGTTCCGGCCGTCAATGTTCCGGCCGTCAATGTTCCGGCCGTCAATGTTCCGGCCGTCGATGTCCCGGCTGTCGATGTCCTGGCCGTCGGCCGGTTCGTCCGCCGGGCCGAGGCCGTCGCAGGCGCGCACGGCGGCCGTATGTGTCCCGCGCGGCCTGCTCATGCCGACAGCCATATCCCGTACCCCACCTCTCGAACCGGTGCAGTGGGCCCCCGAGTTCGTCACCCTACTAGTCGTCGGCGACGGAGCGACACCCTGCGGGGGCGCACTCCCGCGGTGCGCCGTCGGTGCGGTACGGGCATGGCGTCGGTCAGGCGGCGCTGGTCGCGGTGGCCCTGCGGGCCGGGACCGCGGCCGCGGATCAGCGGCGCGGGCGCTGGGCCCGTGCGGAGGCGTACAGGCACACGGCCGCCGCCGTCGCCAGATTGAGGCTCTCCGCCTTGCCGTGGATCGGCACCCGCACGACGGCGTCGGCCAGCGCCCGGGTCTCCTCCGGCAGGCCCCAGGCCTCGTTGCCGAAGACCCAGGCGGTCGGCCCGCCCATGGTGCCCGCGTCGAGCTCGTCGTCGAGGTCGTCGTCGCCCGCTCCGTCGGCGGCGAGAATCCGTACGCCCGCGTCCCTCAGCCCCTGCACGGCCTGCTCGACCGGGACGCCGACGGCGACCGGGAGATGGAAGAGCGAGCCGACGGAGGCCCGGACGGACTTGGGGTTGTAGAGGTCCACCGAGGCATCGGTGAGCACGACGGCGTCGGCACCCGCGGCGTCGGCGCAGCGCAGCACCGTACCGGCGTTGCCCGGGTCGCGTACGTGGGCGAGCACGGCGACCAGTTTCGGCTTCGCGGCGAGGATCGCGTCGAACGGCGAGTCCAGGAAGCGGCAGACGCCGATCAGGCCCTGCGGGGTGACGGTCTGCGACACATCGGCGAGCACATCGCCGTCCGCGAGGTGCACCCGCGCGCCCGCCGTGTGGGCGGCGTCGACGATGTCGGCGTACCGCTCGGCCGCCTCGACGGTGGCGAACAGCTCGATCAGCGTCGGTTCGCCGTCGCTGCCGCGGTGTTCGGCGGCCTCGCGCACGGCCTGCGGCCCCTCGGCGATGAACCTGCGCTCCTTGCCGCGGAAGTTGCGCTTGGCCAGCCGCCGGGCGGCGGCGACGCGTGGCGATCGCGGGGAGATCAGTTCGGGGGTGCCCATGGTCGGCGGCGAGCCTCTCTGCGTACGGAGGTGACGGACGTACGGAACATGTCGTGCAACGCACCGGACCCGCAGACGACGAGCGCCTGCGGGTCCGGCTCAGAAGCCAAGAAGTGCGACCTGGGTCAGGCGGCCTTCGGGGCGTTGACGTCGCTCGGGAGGGCCTTCTGGGCGACCTCGACGAGGGCGGCGAACGCGTTGGCGTCGTTGACCGCGAGCTCGGCCAGGATCTTGCGGTCCACCTCGATGTTGGCGGCCTTCAGACCCTGGATGAGGCGGTTGTACGTCATGCCGTTCTGGCGGGCAGCGGCGTTGATGCGCTGGATCCACAGCTGACGGAAGTCGCCCTTGCGCTTCTTGCGGTCGTTGTAGTTGTAGACCAGGGAGTGGGTGACCTGCTCCTTGGCCTTGCGGTACAGGCGCGAGCGCTGACCGCGGTAACCGCTGGCGGCCTCGAGGATTGCCCGGCGCTTCTTGTGGGCGTTGACTGCCCGCTTGACGCGTGCCACTTGTTTAACTCCTTGTAGCGGGGCCGTGGTTGGACTCACACGGCCCGGAAACGAATTGGTCCCGGTGTGATCGAGGTCGCGCCCCCGGATTCACCGGGGGCCGAACCTCACTTGCCGAGAAGCTTCTTGATCTTCTTGGCGTCGGCCGGAGCCACGACGACCGTGCCGGTCAGCGAGCGGGTCTTCTTGGACGACTTGTGCTCGAGCAGGTGGCGCTTGCCG
Organism: Streptomyces sp. NPDC058092; assembly: GCF_042884935.1. Lineage (NCBI taxonomy): Bacteria > Bacillati > Actinomycetota > Actinomycetes > Kitasatosporales > Streptomycetaceae > Streptomyces > Streptomyces sp. NPDC058092. The sequence goes on along the minus strand of NZ_JBHVSY010000007.1, from coordinate 293,738 downwards.
GCCCTCTCACGGAGCACCTTGCCGGAGCCGGTGATCTTGAAACGCTTGCTGGCACCGCTGTGCGTCTTGTTCTTCGGCATCGCGCCGTTCTCTCCTCGTAAGTGGCGCCCCTCGCGGTGCAGGCACCGGACAGCAGGGGCGTCAGATCTAGGTGGGGATTCCGAGAGGACCCGGGGCCGCCTGGATGGCGACCCTGAGGTCACGCCTCGGAAGGTGTCTCGGCCGGAGCCTCGGGCTGCGCTTCGGCCGGAGCCTCGGCAGCCTCTTCCGCAGGAGCCTCGGCGTCGTGGGTGTAACCCTGACGCTCCGCCTTGCGGGCGGCCTGGGCCTCACGGGCCTCGGCCATGGCTTCGGTCTTCTTCTTGTGCGGGCCCAGAACCATGATCATGTTCCGGCCGTCCTGCTTCGGGTTCGACTCGATGAAGCCGAGTTCCTCGACGTCCGAAGCGAGACGCTGGAGCAGACGGAAGCCCAGCTCAGGGCGGGACTGCTCACGACCACGGAACATGATCGTGATCTTGACCTTGTCGCCCTGCTTGAGGAACCGGACGACGTGACCCTTCTTGGTGTCATAGTCGTGCGGGTCGATCTTCGGCCGGAGCTTCATCTCCTTGATGACCGTGTGCGCCTGGTTCTTGCGCGCCTCACGGGCCTTCATGGCCGACTCGTACTTGAACTTCCCGTAGTCCATGAGCTTGCACACGGGCGGACGGGCGGTCGCCGCCACCTCGACCAGGTCGAGGTCGTACTCCTGTGCGAGTTCCAGGGCCTTGGCAAGCGGAACAATCCCGACCTGCTCGCCGCTGGGACCGACAAGTCGCACCTCGGGAACGCGAATCCGGTCGTTGATGCGGGGCTCGGCGCTGATGGATCCTCCTCGGTAGCACCACGCGGCCGTCTGGCGGACAGCCACGTAACGTCTGTTTTCGTCAGACCAACCGCACCAGTGCAAGAAAAATGCCCCGGACGGGACACAGGCGGGGCTCCTGGAACAACCGGAACACCGCCGCGGTCAACCGCGGGGCGCATCGGGCGGCTCCATCGTCCGTACGGAACGATGGGCGCCACCTGACCGGTGACCCGCTGTCCGAACGGACAGCCAGGTGGGAGATCGGAGCCTCCACTTGTGGGCTGAGCACATAGCTGCACAGCCGGTCGTTACACAAGGTTAGCAGCTCCCCCGAGCGGGCGCGAACCGGCTGCCGCCCACCACTCCCGCAGACGGGGCGGCACCGGAGTGGGCCTATCGTATGGCGCATGAGTGACGCGACCCCCACCACCGATTCCCCCGGCTTCGACGACATGGCCCGCGACATCGCGGAGGTGCCCGCGGTCGAGGTGATCGTGACGGTCGCGGTCAATCTGATGAGCGCCGCCGCCGTGAAGCTCGGGCTGACCGAGGACGGCGACGAGCACAAGGACCTCGACGAGGCCCGCAAGCTGGTCCATGCGCTGGCCGGCCTGCTGGACGCCAGCACCACCGAGATCAGCTCCTTCCACGCGGCTCCGCTGCGTGACGGCCTGAAGTCGCTGCAGCTTGCGTTCCGCGAGGCGTCGCTCGTACCGGACGAGCCCGGCCAGGGCCCCGGCGAGAAGTACACCGGCCCCGTCTTCGGCTGACCCCGCCCGGCCCCTGGTTCCGCCTCCTGACTTCTTACGACTGTGAGCCCCGCCCGTCCCGGGCGGGGCTCACAGTCGTAAAGCATCGGAGTCGGGCAATGCCGGACCTGTCCCCCGGGCCGCATGATGCGCGGTCGCACCCGTGGGACCGGCGGGGGATCAGCGTGTGAACAGCGGCCGACCGGGCGCGGCCGCATCGGCCGGGAGCAGCGCCAGGTCCAGGCCCCGCACCAGGCGGGCGCGCAGGACGTCATCGGCCGCCAGCCGTTCCGCGACCCGGCGGGCCGCGTCGGCGGGGTCCGCGCCGGGTGCGAGGACGAGGGCGAGGGTGCCGTCGGCCCGGCCGGGGCCGAGGTGGGCGCGGAGCACTGCGGGCTCGGCGGCGACCGCGTCCCGTACCGCGGCGGTGACCGCGGGGTCGTCCAGCGGGTCGGCGCTGGTGCGGCCTTCGGCGAGGGCCAGCAGCGCGGACCCGGTCAGTTCGAACGCGACCGGGCCGGCGAGATCGAGGACCACCGTGTCCGCCTTCTCGTGCGCGGCGGCCTGCAGCGCCTGGTGCAGGGGTACGGCGACGGGGCGGGCCTGCGGATCCCAGAGCGCCAGCGAGGCGGTCGAGGTGAACGCGGGCAGGGCGCGGCGGTCCCCGGCTTGGAGGGTCGGGACGGCCATGTCGCTGGTCTTCTCCCGACGCAGGCCCTTCTCGTCCTCCTCCACCTCCCCGAGCACGGCGACGACCGGGACCAGGAGCCGGGCGCCCTTGAGGGCTTCGAGTACCGGGCCGATGGCCTTCCGGTCCTCGGCCCAGGCGGCGAGTGCCGCGGTCAGGGCCGGGGCGGCCGTGCCGTCGTCGTCGGAGTAACCGGGATCCGGAATGTTCTTCATCGCCACGGGGCGAGCCTAGTGCCTGGGGTTTCTCACTCCGGCAACCGGTCGGGCCGAGCGGGCTGACGGGGCAGGTCGAGGCCGGCAGTGGGGTGTCCCGGCGGCGGCGGGCGTGCTCGACGCCACGCGTGGAACGGTAGGCGTGCTCGACGCCACGCGTGGAACGGTAGGCGTGCTCGACGCCACGCGTGGAACGGTAGGCGTGCTCGACGCCACGCGTGGAACGGTGGGCGCGGTCAGCGCCGTACGGTGGCCCGCCTGCCACGCCACAGCACCACGGCCAGTGCCAGCAGGACCGCTCCGAGGCCACCCGCGACCGGGGCGAGCCAGCCTGCGGGGCCGCTGTCGTGGTGCTCGGCGCCGGGACCGGGACCGAAGTACCGCTTCCGGTATCCGGCCTCGGCCGATTCCGCGCGCAGACCGGCTGGACGGAGCGTGGCCCCGGCCTCGATCGCCGCGGCCGGGTCGACGATGCCGTACCCATGGGCGTCGTCCCGGCCGGACTCCGGGGCGCTGCGGGCGGTGTCCGTGAGCAGTTGCCTGATCCGGGCGGGCGTCAGTCCCGGATGTGCGGCGCGGACCAGGGCGACCGCGCCCGAGACGAACGCGGAGGCGGCGGAGGTGCCCCACTCCACGTAGTACTGGCGGTCGGGGGCGGCGACGACGACATCGACTCCTGGGGCGCTGACGGTGGCGTACCAGCCGCGGGTGGAGAACGCGGCATGGGTGCCGTACCGGTCGACGGCGGCGACCGCGATCACGCCGGGATAGCCGGCGGGGTACGAGATGTGGTCGCCCTTCTCGCCTCCGTTGCCCGACGAGGCGACGACGACGGCGCCCTTCTTCAGCGCGTACTGGATGGCGGCGTCCTCGCCCGGTTCGGGGTGTGCCGACTTGCTGTCGTCGCCGAGCGACAGGTTGATGACGTCGGCGCCGTGGTCGGCGGCCCAGCGGATGCCGTCGGCGAGGGCCGTGCCACGGGACTCCCGGGCCTTGGCGCGGGCCGGGTCGGAGGCTTCGAGGATCACCCGGACCGGGAGGATCTTCGCCTCGGGCGCGATGCCCAGGACTCCGTCGCCACCTCCGGCACCATGGCCGTGACCTGCGATGATCCCCGCCATCGCGGTACCGTGCCGCGCCCAGGACCGGTCGCCGCGGCCGGCGCCGAAGCCGATCATGTCCTTGCCGGGCAGCACCTGGCCCGCCAGGTCGGGGAGGCTGCCGTCGACCCCGGTGTCGACGACCGCGACGGTGATTCCCCTGCCCTTGGTGGTCCGCCAGGCCTGATCGGTGTGGAGCGCCTCGAGGCCCCACTGCTGGTCCCGGATGGCGTCGGCCCTGGCCGGTGCCGCGGGCAGGAGCGCGAACGCGGTGGCGGCGCAGACCGCACCCAGGGCGCGGCGGCGGGTGCGGGTGCGGCGGATCATTCCGGCTTCTCCGTGAGGTCGGTGATGGTCCGGCGCAGGCCGCGCTCGATCCGGTCGGCGATTCCCTTGGCCTCGTGGCCGAGTCCGGCCTGGGCGACGGCCGTGGTGGCGTTCGCGGCCACGGCCTTGTCGACGGGTTGCGGATCGGTGACCGTACGGCCGTCGGCGAAACCGGAGACGGCGAACACGACGACGGGGACCTCGGTCAGTACGTGGACGGTCCAGCTGGCGCGCTGCCGGTCGCCGAACCCCGCGGCGACCGTGCCCTCGACGGGATACGTGCGCGGCATCAGATCGGTACGCAGGCCGAGGTGCTGGTCGGCGAAACGGGTGCTCAGCGCTCTCATGGCCTCGGTGTCGCCCTCGGTGAAGATCACCCCGACCGTGGTGACGCTGCTGCTGGTGGCGTCGGTGTACGTGGCACGGAGCATGCGCGCGCAGCCGGCCGGGCCGAGTGTCCGGGCCAGCAGCGGATCCAGGCCCGCCCGGCAGCCGCTGTCCGGGGCGACGGCGACCCGGGTCCAGACCCGGTCGGCGCCGCCGGGCCCCGCCCCGTCGCCGGCCAGGGTGCGCGGAAAGAGGGTGTCCACGGGGACGCTGTGCCAGGCGGAGCGGCCCACGCTGTAGGCGCTGTGGGCGGCCGGGTCGGCGGAGGAATCGCTGGTGAGCCAGGCGCCGGTGGCCGCCCCGCCGATCAGCCCGAGCCCGAGGACGACACAGGCCGCGGCGGTCGCGGTCCGGACGGGGCGGCGGCTCCGGACGGGGCGCAGCCGGGTGGTGGTCTCGGCGGGCGTCTCGGGGACCGGATGGCGGTACGGGTACGGGTGCGACTGCTGGTACGGGTGCGGGATGTGCGGCCGGCCGGACGGTGGCGGGGCCGCTCCCGGACGCGGGGTGAGGTCCACGGCGCCGACGGGCCGTCGCCGGGTGGCGGCGGGCGGCTGCTCGGGGCGGGGCGGGGTGGTGTCCGGCGTGGGCACGGACACGGCAAGGGCGGGAGGAGGCACCGCTGCCGCGGACGGTGGCGGTGTCGTCGGGTGTGGCGGAACAGATGCGCCTGCGGAAGGTGCGACCGGCCCCTGCGCCGATGGTGGCGGGGTCGTGGGTCGGGGCGGGACAGGAGCGCGCTGCGCCTCGGTACTCATCCGCCCCCCTGGTCCTCTTCCGTACCGTGCGCGGATCGACGTCACAGGCAGGCCCGTTGGTTGCCGCGTGCCCGTCACTCTACGGGGTGGAACGGCCCCTGTGGGAGCGGGACGCCCTGCCCACGGGCGATCTGCACGGATCATCCCCCTACCCAGCAGTACGGACGTCTGGCAGGCTGCGGCCATGACTGCCCGCGCCGCTGACCGGACCCGTTACAACCGGGCCACCGCCCATTTGGACGCCCCGATCGCCGTCGTCGATCTGGACGCGTTCGATGCCAATGCCGACGATCTGGTGCGCCGGGCCGCCGGGAAGCCGATCCGGGTGGCGAGCAAGTCGGTGCGCTGCCGGGCGCTGCTGGAACGGGTGCTCGCGCGGCCCGGGTTCGCCGGGATCATGTCGTTCACGCTGGCCGAGTCGCTGTGGCTGGCGCGGGCCGGTTTCGACGACGTACTGCTGGCCTACCCGTCGGCCGACCGGGCCGCCTTCGCGGAGCTGGCCGCCGATCCGAAACTGGCCGCGGCCGTGACGGTGATGGTGGACGATCATGCGCAGCTGGAGCTGATCGACGCGGCGCGGGCCGGTGGCCGCGAGGAGATCCGGGTCTGTCTGGAGCTGGACACCTCGTTGCGGCTGCTCGGCGGCCGGGTCCGGATCGGCGCCCTGCGTTCACCGCTGCGCTCCCCCGCCCAACTGGCCGAACTGGCACGCTCGGTGGCTCGCAGGCCCGGCTTCCGGCTGGTGGGGCTGATGGCGTACGAGGGTCACATCGCCGGAGTCGGGGACGCGGTCGCCGGGCGGCCGCTGCGTTCCCGGGCGATCCGGCTGATGCAGGCCGCGGGCCGCAAGGAGCTGGTGGCCCGGCGGGCCGAGGTGGTGCGGGCGGTACGGGCGGTGGCGCCGGACCTGGAGTTCGTGAACGGCGGCGGCACCGGCAGTGTACAGCACACGGCGGCGGAGCGCGCGGTGACCGAGATCGCGGCCGGGTCGGGGCTCTACGTACCGCGGCTGTTCGACAACTACACGTCGTTCACGGCGCGTCCGGCGGCGCTGTTCGCCCAGCCGGTGGTGCGCCGGCCGGGCGTGGGTGTGGTGACGGTCCTCGGTGGCGGCTATCCGGCGTCCGGGCCCGCGGGGGCGGACCGGCTGCCCGTCCCGTATCTGCCGGAGGGGCTGCGCTACGACCCGCAGGAGGGGCCGGGCGAGGTGCAGACCCCGCTGCTCGGCGCCCCGGCCGACGATCTCCTGATCGGCGACAAGGTGTGGTTCCGGCACGCGAAGGCCGGTGAACTGTGCGAGCGCTTCGACGAGTTGCAGCTGATCGAGGGCGACCGGGTGACGGCGACCGTACCGACGTACCGGGGCGAGGGCCGTACGTTCCTCTGAGCTCAGGGAGCCGCGGTCGGCCTCAGGGAGCCACGGAACTGCCCACGCCGCCGCTCGTCCCGCTGTCGTCGATCGGCCGGATTCCCTCGGTGATGGTGTCCATGAGGGCGAGCGGCGGACCGTCGGGCCCCACGTCGAAGGCGTAGCGCACGATGACCGGTGATTCGCTGCCGACCGTCGAGGGAAAGACGGTGACGGCCGCGCCGACGACGACCAGTCACGCCACGGCGAGCGCGACGATCCGGGTGCCACCGCCGGTTGCCCCGCTGCCGCCGCCGTTCCCCGGTACGTCCGCGACCGGCTCGGGGGGACCGAACCGTGGGGGTACTGCGGCGGTCGGGCGGGTGTGCGCGGTCCATGCCGTGCCGTCCCACCACCGTTCGGTGCCCGGTATCGCGGCGTCCGGATACCGGCCGGGCGGAGTCGCGTTGCTCATCCCGCCACTCTAGAGTCCGGTTCCCCTGGGCCCAGTGCGGGCGGAGTGGTATCCGGCGGACCCGGGGGCCGTCGTCCAGGAAGGCTTGGGCCGACGTCTGCCCAAGCCTCGCCAGGAAGGCCCGGCCTGTTTGACGGGCTCCGGCAACGGCCGGCGGTGCTCCTCGGTCGCGAGCAGGTGGTCGAAGGTCCGCCACCCCTCCCACTGGCGTATGTCCGCGTCCACCTGGGGCTTGAGCGGTGCGAACCGGCCCAGTTCGAAGTCCTCGCCGTCCAGGTCGAACCAGCGCTCGCCGAAGACCTCCGTGCCCAGCCCTCCGGCCTTGGCCGTCAGTCGGACCAGGATCTTCACGGACTCGGCGCCGTCGAGGCGTGTGCCCTGGATCTCGGTGATCGGCAGAGCCGGTACGGCCGCTTCCACGGGAACCCACACGGTGAAGGGAGAACCACGGTCCATGACGAACCAGGTGCGCTCATCTGCCGGATTGCCCTGCTGGTCGAGTACCCGCAGCTGCTGTTTGTAGAAGACCGGAGTTCCGTCGTGCGGCGACTTGCGCAGGTACCAGAGGTAGGCGCGGGCTGTCAGATCGATGATGGAGAGGTTCTCCATCCGGTTGTAGAACCGCACGGCGATGATGCGTTCCTCGCGGCCCCGGTGCGCCTCGGCGAACTCACGGGCGTCGGCCTGATGCGCGTAGCAGACACTCAGCTTCTTCCGCCAGACGAAGGGCCGTACGGAGAACATCTTGATGAAGACGACGCCCACCATCGTCGCGGGCACGACGGCACCGACCACGGATGCGACGGTGGAGAGAAACTCGTGCGCCGAGTTGTCGTCCTGCGGAGTGATGCTGTCCGTTCCGACGCAGGCGCGCAGCGACTGCATCGTCAGATCCAGTAGCTGTCCCGCATCACTCAGTCTTTCGGCGTGGCCGCGTGGGGAATCGAGCGTGAGCGTCAGCCCCACGGCGATCAGAGCGGACAGCAGGACGAGCCCGCCGATCACGAGGCCGACGAGTCCCAGTGCCGTACGCTCGGCGACCCACCAGCGCAGTGATGTCCGGAAGCGCGGGTGGCCCCTGCCACTGATCAACGCGCGCGTCAGCATCATCAAAATGCCTCCCCCACAAGCCATTTGATCTGGAAGGCTCGATTTTAGCCGTGCCGTCGCGCGTGCTGACCCAGGTGGCGTAAACGACCGCACCGTCCTACCGTCAGCTATGGCAAGCTCAGCAACGGAGTGTGTCGTCGGTGAGGAGAAACTAGGTGCTGAATCGTTCACTCGAAACCCTCGGCCTGGCGACCGTGCCGGCGAAGGAGCCACTCTCGTACCCTGGACGACCGATCACGGCACCCTCTCTTCTCGATGACGGATCCCTGCTGGAGCTGACGGTCGGCCATGGCCCCGTCGAAACCTGGGAAGTCCTCACAGAGCAGGGACCGGTCCCGCTCGACGCCCATCTGGCGGTTCGGGGCGCGGCTCCGCTCCGGGAGCGTCACGCCGCGGTGTCCGTCGGCTCCAACGCATCACCGGCGCAGCTGAACAACAAGCTGGTGAGCCGCGGGCTGCAAGGCACCGTCCCGATGGTTCCGGTCCGGGCCTACGGGCTCGCGATCGGCATGTGCGCCCATATCTACCCCGCCGGATACGTGGCGACCGCGCCCTACGCCGACAAGCGTTCCGAACTGACCCTGGTCACGACCTGGCTGGACGACGACCAGCTCAAAGCGGTCGACGAGACGGAGATCCCGTTCTACGAGCGGGTCCTGCTGCCCGGAGACGCTTTCCCCATGCGGCTGCCGCACGGGGAGATGCTGAAGGAAGTACACCTGTACACCAGCGCCATGGGTGTACTGGCAGGACCGGGCGGAACACCCCGGCCCGCACAGGCGGAGCAGGCGGCACTGCTCGAAGACCTCTTGGCGGCCTCCGCCCCGCTCCGCGCGATCCTCGGGCCCGATCCCCTCACCTGGGTGGAGCGCGCCTCCACGCAGCCGGAGTTGCGGGAGAAGGGAACCCGGATCTTCCAGGAGGAGGGCTGGGTCCTCATGGTGGACGATTTCACTCAGTACGCCGTCGGACACTCGTGACCGGGGCGGCGACGTGACGCGCTACACGACCTCGGTCGGTGTGTCCGGATACCGCTTTCCCGATCTGCGGACCGTGCTGGCCCGGGCAAGCCCCGCACGCTCCGGTGATCAGCTTGCCGGAATCGCGGCTGCCAGTGATGCCGAGCGGGTTGCCGCGAGACTGATACTGGCTGATCTCCCGCTGCGCACGTTCCTCGACGAGACGGTCGTGCCGTACGAGACCGACGAAGTGACCCGGCTGATCGTCGACACGCATGACATGGCGGCCTTCGCCCCGGTCGCCGACATGACGGTGGGCGAATTCCGCGACTGGCTGCTGTCCTACGAGGCCACCTCCGCGGAACTGTCCGCACTGGCTCCTGGCATCACCCCGGAAATGGCCTCCGCCGTAAGTAAACTGATGCGCAATCAGGATTTGATCGCGGTCGCCCGGAAGTGCGCGGTCATCACCCGCTTCCGCAACACCATCGGTCTGCCGGGGCGGATGTCGGTTCGCCTGCAGCCGAACCACCCCACTGATGCACCCGAAGGGGTCGCCGCCTCGATCCTCGACGGGCTGCTGTACGGGTGTGGCGACGCCGTGATCGGCATCAACCCCGCGACCGACTCCGTCACGGCCGCCGTCGAGCTTCTGCGGCTGACGGACGACATCAGGCAGCGGTATGCAATCCCCACCCAGACATGCGTGCTGACGCATGTCACGAACACGATCCGAGCGATCGAGCGCGGGGCTCCCGTCGATCTCGTCTTCCAGTCGGTGGCCGGCACCGAGGCCGCCAACCGTGCGTTCGGCGTCGACCTCGCCCTGCTCGCCGAGGCCCACGCCGCAGGACGCTCCCTGAACAGGGGCGACGTGGGTGACAACGTCATGTATTTCGAGACGGGGCAGGGCAGTGCGCTCTCCTCCGACTCCCATCACGGGGTCGACCAGCAGACGGTCGAATCACGTGCGTACGCGGTCGCCCGGCACTTTCGCCCCCTGCTGGTGAACACGGTCGTCGGCTTCATCGGACCCGAGTACCTCTACGACGGCAAACAGATCGTCCGGGCCGGACTCGAGGACCACTTCTGCGGAAAGCTGCTCGGCCTGCCGATGGGCTGCGACGTCTGTTACACGAACCACGCCGAGGCCGATCAGGACGATATGGACAGCCTGCTGACACTGCTCGGTGTGGCCGGCTGCACGTTCGTCATGGGCGTTCCGGGTTCGGACGACGTCATGCTCAACTACCAGAGCACCTCGTTCCACGACGCTCTGTACGTCCGGTCGGTCCTGGGCTTGCGTCCCGCTCCCGAGTTCGAGGCGTGGATGGACCGCATGGGCATGTTCGACTCCGAACGCAGGGTCGTGGCACCGGTCGCGCACAGTCCGCTGGCGACCGGTCTGGATGCGCTGCTCAAGGGGGCCGGATGAACGGCGGGGAACGGCCGGACCTGTGGGGGCCCCTTCGTCTGCACACTCCGGCCAGGGTGGGTCTTGGACGGAGCGGCAACGCGCTCCCGGTCCGGCGTCTGCTGGAGTTCCAACTGGCCCATGCACAGGCGCGCGACGCGGTCCATCAGCCCGTCGACTTCCGGTCCGTACGGGAGTCCCTCACCGGACTCCCGATCGTTGAGGTGCGCAGTTCGGCTCCGGACCGCACGGCCTATCTGCGTCGTCCCGATCTCGGCCGACGGGTGCACCCCGCAGACCTCGCGCGGCTCTTGGAGGTCGGCGCCTGCGACCTCGTCGTCGTCGTGGCGGACGGCCTCTCGGCGACAGCGGTCCACCGGCATGCTGCGCCCCTGCTGGAAGAGCTCCGTCCGAGGCTCGGATCAGTCGGTACCGCCTCCGTCGTCCTGGCCTCTCAGGCACGCGTAGCGCTCGGGGACGAGATCGGCGAACGGGTCGGCGCACGCCTGGTAGTGGTGCTCATCGGTGAGCGGCCCGGCCTCAGTGCCGCCGACAGTCTCGGCGCCTATCTGACGTACGCGCCACGTATCGGCCGGCTGGATGCCGAGCGGAACTGCCTCTCCAACATCCATCCGCCGACCGGGCTCGGCTATCGGACCGCCGCACGTGCTCTTGCTTCGCTGATGGCACGGTCCCTGCGGCTGGGTCTGTCGGGAGTGGGGCTCACGTGCGACGACTCGCCGCTGCCCATCGACCCGCCGTGAGCCGGGACCGGACTGCGGGTGTCCCGCAGCCGCTCAGTCGGTGAACGGGTTTCGTGGGTGTTCCCGGCCCGTCAGCGACAGCAGATCGCGCGCCGGCCCCGTCGGGCGGTGGCCGGAGGGCCATACCGCGCGCAGTTGGCGCCTCAGTCGCACTCCGGCGATCGGGATCTTGACCAGGCGCCGGGAGGACAGCTCCTCGCCGAGCGCCAGTTCGCTCAGCACGCAGGGGCCCGCGCCGCTCTCCGCCGCTCCCTTCACCGCGGTGGTCGAGGAGAGTTCGAGCAGTGGCTGGGCGAGGCCGCCGTGGACGGCCAGGGCCGCGTCCAGGACCTGGCGGGTGCCGGAGCCGTACTCACGCAGGATCAGTGGGGTCGCGGCCAGCTCCTGAGGGGTCAGCGGCGTGCGGCGGCGGGCCCACGCGTGGGACGGGGCGACGACGACGACCAGCCGGTCGTGGGCGATGACCGTGCCGTCGAGGCCTTCCGGCACGGACAGGCCCTCCACGAAGCCGAGGTCGGCCTCGCCGACGAGCAGCCGGCCCGCGACGGCCGCCGAGTTTCCGGCGAGCAGGGAGACTGCGGTGTCCGGCCGTTCGGCGCGCAGCGCTATCAGCCAGCCCGGCAGCAGGTATTCGGCGATGGTCATGGAGGCGGCGACCCGCAGCCGGGAGTCCCGCCGGTCGCGCAGCGCCTGCGCGCCCGCGTCGAACGCCTCGGCCGCCTCGACGATCGGCCGCGCCCAGTCGGTGACCAGCGCGCCCGCGTCGGTGAGCCGGGAGCCGCGCGGCGAACGGTCCAGCAGGGCGAGGCCGAGCTGCCGCTCCATGGACCGGATGCGGCTGCTGGCCGCGGGCTGGGTGACGCCGACGTCGCGTGCGGCGCGCCCCAGGCTGCCGTGCCGGGCGACCGCGAGCAGCAGTTCCAGCGCACCGAGGTCGGGCACCCGGTGGGAGAGGGGGACATGTTCTTCGCCGGACATAAAGCCAGCTTATGACCTCATAGACATGGAGTCTCTGGTGGGGTTCGTCGCCTGCCGCGAAAATCGTGGCATGGCCATCTTTCCGCAGACACAGCAGTCTCCCGTCCCGTATCCGGCCGCCCTGCGGCTCCCTCACCTGCGGTACGTCGGCCCCAACTGGTACGCGACCGTCATGGGCACCGCGATCGTCGCGAGCGCGGGGGCGACGCTGCCCGTGCACGTCCCGGGACTGCGCGGTGCCTGCACGGTGGTGTGGGCGCTCGCGACGGTCATGCTCGCGGTGGTGCTCGCGGCCCGTGCCGGGCACTGGGCCGCCCATCGCGACCAGGCCCGCACCCATCTGCTCGACCCCGCCGTCGCCCCGTTCTACGGCTGTCTCTCGATGGCCCTGCTGGCGGTGGGCGGCTCGTCGATGGTGGTCGGCCGGGACGTCATCGGGCATGGGGCGGCGCTGGCCCTGGATGTGGTGCTGTACACGGCGGGCACGGTGATCGGGCTGGCCGCCGCGGTCGCGATCCCGTATCTGATGGTCGTACGCCATCGGGTCGAGCCCGGCACCGCGTCGCCGGTGTGGTTGCTGCCGGTGGTGGCTCCGATGGTCTCCGCGGCGCTGGGTCCGCTGCTGGTGCCGGAGCTGCCCGCCGGTCAGTGGCGGGAGGCGATGCTGCTGGCCTGTTACGCGATGTTCGGACTGAGCCTGCTCGCCACGCTGGTGATGCTGCCGCTGATCTTCGCCCGGCTCGTCCATCAGGGCCCGCTGCCGCTCGTGCTGACGCCCACGCTGTTCCTGGTCCTCGGCCCGCTGGGCCAGTCGACGACAGCGGTCAATCAGCTCGCCGATGTGGCGCCGGGGGCGATCGGGGCGCCGTACGACTCGGGCCTGGGGGTGTTCGCCGTGCTGTACGGGGTGCCGGTGATGGGCTTCGCGCTGATGTGGCTGGCGCTGGCCGTCGCGCTGGTCGTGCGCGCCGTCCGGAACGGCATGACGTTCAGCATGACGTGGTGGGGCTTCACCTTCCCGGTCGGTACGTGTGTCACGGGCGCCACGGGCCTGGCCCGGCACACGGGTCTCACGGCGTACACCTGGCTGGCCGTCGCGCTGTACGTGCTGCTGGTGGCGGCGTGGGCGGTGGCCGGGCTGCGGACGCTGCGCGGGCTGCTCAGCGGAGCGCTGCTCGCAGCGCCGCAGGGGCCTGCGCCAGTGACGGTCCGTACCACGTGAGGAATCGCCCGTCGACGAGCGCGGCAGGCAGTGCGGGGAAGGCCTCGGGGCCGTCGTCCGCGGTGAAGCGGTACGGCTCGTCGGGCAGGACGACCAGGTCGGCGCCCGCGGCGTTGAGTGCGTCGAGCGGGATACGGGGGTAGCGCTCGGCGTGGTCCGCGTAGACGTTCCCGACGCCGAGCCTGGCCAGCAGGTCCCCGGCGAAGGTGTCGCAGCCCAGCACCATCCAGGGCCTGCGCCAGACGGGTACGACCGCACGGCGCGGGGCACGGGGCGGCGGGAGTGCGGCCCAGGCGGCCTCGGCCTCGTCCAGCCAGCGCGGCCTGCCCTGTCCGCACGCGGTGGCCAGGACCCGTTCCAGTTCCTCGAAGGCCTGGTCGAGGGTGCGGACGGTGGTGACGAGCACCTCGATGCCGGCGGCCCCGATCGCCGCGAGGTCGGGTTCGCGGTTCTCCTCCTCGTTGGCGACGACGAGATCGGGCCGGAGCGCGACGATCGCCGCCACGTCGGGATTCTTGGTGCCGCCGATCCGGGCCGCGGTCAGCCCGGGCGGGTGGGTGCACCAGTCGGTGGCGCCGACCAGCAGGCCGGGGGCGGTGACGGCGACGGCCTCGGTGAGGGAGGGAACCAGGGAGACGACTCGCACGGCGGACAGCCTCTCTCAGCGACGCGGGTCGAAGGTGGCGTCGATGTGCTCGGCGACGGCGACGACCAGCAGTCGCGTACCGGGCATCGTGGCCCGCCAGCGGTGCCGCACCCCACCGGACAGGAACAGCGTGTCGCCCTGCTCCAGCCGGTACGCCTGCCCCTCGGCCTCCACCTCCGCCGCGCCCTGCGCCACGTACATCACCTCGTCGTTGCGGTGCTGGAACTCGCGCCCGAGGTCGAGCTCGCCGGTGAACTCCAGGGCGCTGAGCTGATGACGCCCGCGCACCACCCTGCGTACCCCGTCGCCCTCGCCCGCCCGTACGACATCGACGGCACGCGCCGAGTCCGCGGCGGCGCGCAGCCGTGCCGTGCTGGTCTCCAGCGCTTCGGCGACCCGGTCCAGGGAGCGGGCGCTGGGCCGGGCCCGCTCGTTCTCGATCTGGCTGAGGAACGGCACGGACAGGCCGCTGCGGGTGGCGACCGCGGCCAGTGTGAGCCCCAGGGATCTGCGCCGTCGGCGGACCGCGGCGCCCACGCGGAGTGCTTCCTTGTCGTCCATGTCCGGCTCCCTCCCGACTCGTCATCCTCCCGGCTGCCAGCACATTACGCACACGGTTGCGCAAGGTCGGCCGGTGGATGAGCGTCTTCCGGACAGACGGGAGGGGTGGGCACCGCCGTCGGCGGTGCCCACCCCTCCCGTCTTTCGGGTCCTGTCGGGCCCTACTGCGGGGCCATCGTGTCCGCGATGCCCGGATTCTTCTGCATCCAGGCCTTCACGGCCTCTTCCTCATGTCCCGCACCGCGCCTCTGGATCTGGTTCTCCAGGCCGGCGAGCTGGTCCTCGCTCAGCTTGAAGTTCTTGAACCACTTCGTCAGCTGCGGGTAGTTCTTCGGGAAGTCCTTGCTGGCGATGGTGTGCAGCCGGTCGCCGTTGCCGAAGGCCTTCTCGGGGTCCTTCAGCTTGGTCATGCTGAACTCGTTGTACGCCCAGTGCGGCGTCCAGAGCAGCACCGCGACGGGCTCCTTCTTGGCGTACGCGCGCTTCAGCTCGGACAGCATGCCCGGCGTCGAGGAGTCGACGACCTTGTACTCCTTGTCCAGGCCGTACGTCGGCAGCACGTTCTTCTTGAGGTTCTCCATCGTGGCGGTGCCCGGCTCGATGCCGATGATCCGGCCCTTGAACTTCGAGGCCTTGCCCTTGAGGTCGGCGAGGGTCTTGACGTCCTTCACGTACGAGGGCACCGCGACCTCGATGGAGGTCGGGCCGTACCACGAACCGATGTCGGTCAGCTGGGAGCCGTACTTGTCCCAGTAGTTCTTCTGGGTGTACGGCAGCCAGCCGTCGAACTGCACGTCGATCTGGCCGCGTGACATCGCGGCGTACATCGGACCGACCTCGAACTGCTTGAGGTTGATCTTGTAGCCGCGCTCCTCCAGGACCGCCTTCCACAGGTACGTGGCGGCGATGTCCTCCTCCCAGGGGAACCAGGCCATCTCGACGGCGCGGTCGCGCTCGTCCTTGCCGTTCACGCCCTTGGGCGTAGCGGCCTTGGCGACGGGGGTCCACTTGTCGGCGACGCCCGGGTTGGCCTTCAGCCAGGTGCGGACGGCCTGCTGCTCGTTGCCGGAGCCCGACTTCTGGATCTCTGCTTCGAGGCTGGTGAGCTGGTCCTCGCTCATCTTGAAGTTCTTGAGCCAGGCGCCGACCTCGGGGTTGTCGGCGGAGAAGCCCTTGCGGGCCAGGGTGTGGATGCCGTCGCCCTTGCCCCAGAGGTTCTTGGGGTCCTTGAGCTTGGTCAGTTCGAACTGGTTGTACGCCCAGTGCGGCGACCAGAGCGGTACGACGATCGGTTCCTTCTTGGCGTACGCCCGCTTCAGTTCGGCCAGCATGGACGGTGTGGAGCCGTCGACGACCTTGTACTCCTTGTCGAGTCCGTAGCCCGGCAGGATCTTGTCCTTGAGCAGGCCCATTTCACCGGCGCTCGGCTCGATGCCGACGACCCGGCCCTTGAACTGCGACGCCTTGCCCTTCAGGTCGTCCAGCGACTGGACGTCCTTCACGTACGAGGGGACGGCCAGCTCCAGCGAGGTGGGCTCGTACCAGGAGCCCATGTCCTCCAGGCGGTCGTGGTACTTCTTCCAGTAGCTGGCGTGGGTGACGGGGAGCCAGGAGTCGGTCTCGAAGTCGATCTGGCCGTTGGCCATACCGGTGTAGAGCGCACCGGCCTCGTACTGCTTGACGTCGACCTGGAAGCCGCGCTGCTCCAGCAGCTCCTTCCAGAGGAAGGTGGAGGCGATGCCCTCGTCCCACGGGATGTAACCCATGCTGATCTTCTTGCCCGCACCGACGTTCGAACCGCCGGCGGTGCCGGCGGACTTGCCCGAGCCGGACGAGCCGAAGATTCCCATGGCACCTGCGACGAGCGCGAGGACGACGATGCCGGAGACGGCGACGACGGGCTGCGGGCGGTAGTTCCAGATCTTCAGTCCGCCGGCCATCGACTGCGCCTTCGCCAGCGCGCGGCGGGCGAGCGGGGAGACCTCGCGGCCGAGCGCGCCGGTCATCCGGTCCAGGTACATCGCCACGATGACGATGGAGATGCCCGCCTCGAAGCCGAGGCCGACGTCGACGTTGCCGATGGCGCGGTAGACGGCACCACCGAGACCGCCGCCGCCGACCATGCCGGCGATGACCACCATGGACAGGCCCAGCATGATGACCTGGTTGATGCCCGCCATGATCGTGGGCAGGGCGAGCGGCAGCTGGACCCGCAGCAGGGTGTTGCGCCGAGTGGTGCCGAACGCCTCGGCCGCCTCGACGAGTTCGCCGTCGACCTGGCGGATGCCGAGCTCGGTCATCCGGACGCCCGGGGGCAGCGAGAAGATGATCGTGGCGATGATGCCGGGCACCACGCCGACGCCGAAGAAGATGACACCGGGGATCAGGTAGACCATGGCGGGCATGGTCTGCATGAAGTCCAGGACCGGCCGGGTCACCGCGCTGACGGTCTTCGAGCGGGACGCCCAGATGCCCAGCGGCACGGACAGCACCAGCGCGATGATGGTGGCGACGAGCACCAGGGTGACGGTGTCCATCGCTTCGTCCCACAGCTCGACGGAGTCGATGAGGGCGAAGCCGACGAAGGCGAGCACTCCCGCGAGCAGACCGCGCAGCCACCAGGCGATGACGGCGACGATGCCCGCGAAGAGCAGCGGTGCGGGGGCGGAGAGCACGGCGGCTATGCCGTCGAACATGCCGCTGACGATCGAGCTGATCGCGTCGAACAGCCAGGACAGGTGGGTCTGCAGCCACTCGACCGCGGAGTCGACCCAGTCACCGAGAGGGAGCCTAAACATTGGCCACCTTCTTCGTTTCGACCGCGCCGGGACTGACGTCCTGCGGGGCCTCGGCGGGGGTCATCGGCTCACCGAGGACGGCGAGCAGCCGGGCACGCGGTACGACGCCGACGAGCTTGCCCCGGGTGTCGGTCACGGCGACCGCCACACCGCTCTGCGAGCAGGGCGTGAAGAGGTCGATGATCGGCGTGGACTCGGTGACGGTAGCCGGGGCGGCCGCCAGGACGTCGGCGGCGGTACGCAGCTCCTTGCCGTCGTCCGTGGTGGTGCCCATGACCGTGTGCGGCTCGGCCATGATCGCGCCTGCGGTCAGCACCCGGGAGCGGTCGACGTCCTGGGTGAAGGAGGCGACGTAGTCGTTGGCCGGGGTGACGAGGATGTCCTCGGCGGTGCCGAGCTGGACGATCTTCCCGTCGCGCATCACGGCGATGCGGTCGCCGAGGCGCATGGCCTCGTTGAGGTCGTGGGTGATGAAGACGATCGTCTTCTTCAGGCGTTTCTGCAGTTCGAGCAGCTGGTCCTGCATGTCGCGGCGGATCAGCGGGTCGAGCGCGCTGAAGGACTCGTCCATCAGCAGCAGGTCGGCGTCGGTGGCCAGGGCGCGGGCCAGGCCGACGCGCTGCTGCATACCGCCGGACAGCTCGTCGGGCCAGGACTTCTCCCAGCCGGCGAGACCGGTCATCTCCAGTGCCTCGGCGGCGCGCTTCTCGCGCTCGGCGCGCGGCACACCCTGCACTTCGAGGCCGTACCCGGCGTTCTCCAGCACGCTGCGGTGGGGGAAGAGCGCAAAGTGCTGGAACACCATGCTGATCTTCGAGGACCGGACGTGGCGCAGTTCGGCGGGGCTCAGGGCGGTCAGATCCTGGCCGTCGAACAGGACGCGTCCGGCTGTGGGCTCCAGAAGTCCGTTGAGCATGCGCAGCAACGTGGACTTTCCGGACCCGGACAGACCCATCACGACGAAGATCTGTCCCGGTTCAACGGTGAACGAGGCGTCGATCACCGCTGCGGTCGTTCCGTCGGCGCGCAGCGCGTCGCGGTCGGCGCCGCTTTCGAGCTTCTGCACGGCTTGATCGGGTCGTCTGCCAAATACTTTGTACAAGTGTTCGGCTTGCAGCCTTGACACATACACCTCGCGGGTTGAACCGAAAAACGGTCTGCCACCCCCTCCGGCAGACCGTGGAGCGACGCGGATTCGGCCCGCATGGCACGTACGGTAGTTGAAATTGCTACGTGCTCCGCTCCGGCTGCGCGCCTGCCCTCACTTACACGAGCCAAACACAAGAGTGACCCAGCTCACACATGAGCGGGCTCTGCGGGGGGGCGGGGCCTCCCCCGGCCCCGGCGTCCCCGGCGGCCGGTCCCGGTGAGGTGCGACGGCCTGTCAGTGGGGTGCGGCATCATCGGGGTGTGACGCGACGCCTGATGCTCCTCGACACCGCCTCCCTCTACTACCGCGCCTACTTCGGGGTCCCCGATTCGGTACGCGCCCCGGACGGGACACCGGTCAACGCCGTGCGCGGGCTGCTCGATTTCATCGGGCGCCTGGTGCAGGACCACCGGCCGGACGACCTGGTCGCCTGCATGGACGCGGACTGGCGGCCGCACTGGCGGGTGGAGCTGATCCCCTCGTACAAGGCGCACCGGGTCGCGGTGGAGACCGCCGAGGGGCTGCCCGACGAGGAGGAGACCCCCGACACCCTGGCCCCGCAGGTGCCGGTCATCGAGGACGTGCTCGATGCGCTCGGCATCGCCCGGGTCGGCGTCGCGGGCTACGAGGCGGACGACGTGATCGGCACGCTCACGGGCCTGGCCACCGGTCCCGTGGACATCGTCACCGGCGACCGGGATCTCTATCAGCTGGTCGACGACGCCCGCGGGGTGCGGGTGCTCTACCCGCTGAAGGGGGTCGGCTCGCTCCAGCTGACGGACGAGGCGTGGCTGCGGGAGAAGTACGGGGTGGACGGCTCCGGATACGTCGATCTGGCCCTGCTGCGCGGCGACCCGAGCGACGGGCTGCCCGGCGTCCCGGGCATCGGCGAGAAGACGGCGGCGAAATTGCTGGACGCCTTCGGCGATCTGGCCGGAATCATGGCCGCGGTCGACGATCCGGCCGCCAAGCTGACGCCCTCGCAGCGCAAGCGGCTCGACGAGGCCCGGGACTACGTCGCCGTCGCGCCGAAGGTGGTCCGCGTCGCCGGTGACGTACCCCTGCCGGAGTTCGACCCCGCACTGCCCTCCGAGCCGCGCGATCCGGTCGCACTCGAAGCCCTCGCGAAGCGGTGGGGGCTGGGCGGCGCGCTGCAACGCCTGCTCTCCGCACTGCGCGCCTGACTCCGGCCCTCCCCAGCATCTGGCCGAGATGCTAACTTAGGTAAGCCTAAGCAATCGGAGCAGGGAGAACCTCGTGGCAGAACGACCGGCACGGCAGGCACCCAAGGCGCAGGGAGCCCACGTTCTGCGCACCGAGCAGATCACCCCGCACATGGTCCGCGTGGTGCTCGGCGGTGACGGTCTCGCCGATTTCGGGCTCTCCGGGTTCACCGACCACTACGTCAAGCTCTGCTTCGCCCCCGAGGGTGCGGACTACGCGCACCCGTTCGACATGGCCCGCATCCGCGAGGAGCAGCCGCGGGAGCTGTGGCCCACCACCCGCACGTACACGGTGCGCTCCTGGGATCCGGTCGCCCGGGAGCTGACCATCGACTTCGTGGTCCATGGCGACGAGGGCCTCGCCGGCCCCTGGGCGATGCGGGCGGCCCCCGGCGATCAGGTGACGTTCCTCGGCCCGGGCGGGGGCTACGGTCCGGACGCCTCGGCGGACTGGCACCTCCTGGCGGGCGACGAGAGCGCCCTCCCGGCCATCGCGGCGACCCTGGAGCAGATACCGGCGGGCGCGGTGGTGCACGCGTTCATCGAGGTGGCGGACGCGGCGGAGGAGCAGAAGATCGTGACGCCCGGCGGCATCGAGGTCACCTGGCTGCACCGCGGGGAGCGGCCGGTCGGCGAGGCACTGACCGCCGCGGTGAAGGAGCTGGAGTTTCCGGCGGGCGAGGTCCAGGCGTTCGTCCACGGCGAGGCGGGCTTCGTGAGGGACATCCGCCGCCATCTGCGCCTGGACCGCCAAATCCCGCTCCCCCAGCTGTCGATCTCGGGCTACTGGCGGCTCGGTCAGAACGACGACGCCTGGCGCTCGGTCAAGCGCGAGTGGAACGCACAGGTGGAGCGCGAGCAGGAGAAGGCGGCGTAGCACCGGTTCACTCCCGTACGCCCCGGTCCCCGACCGGGGCGTACGCGTTCCCGGAGCGCCGGCTCACTCACCGGCGCCAGGCACCACCGCCCCACCGCCACCGTCGCTACGCGCCCCACCGCCACCGTCGCCGTACGCACCCGCCTCGCCCCCGCCGTCACCGTCACCGTCACGGTTGCCGTCGGCACGCGCCTCTCCGTCACCCACCGTCTCGTACGCGCGCGCGGACGCGTCCACGTGCGCGAGCCGTCGCAGCGCGCTGAACATCGCCTCCCCCAGAACCGTGCCGACGACCACGCTCTCCACCAGGTCCTCGCGCGCCACCCGCCGCCCCACGTAGTCCAGGTCGGCCCGCGCGACCGGTTCGGCGGCGGCCGCGTAGTCGTCGAGCAGTCCGACGAATCCGCCATGCCCGGCCCGCCGCAGCGCGACGAGCACCCCGGCCAGGCACTCACCGGCCGGACTGCTCGCATTGGCCAGCCAGCCGCGCCGTTCCACCAGCTCCGCCACCTCGTCGCGGGCGTCGTCCAGTTCGGGCCCCGGCTCGCCCCCCTGAAGCGGGGTCAGGCGCTTCGCCGCGACGCCCAGCACCTTGTGCACCGGCTGCTCCGGGTCCTCGACCGCCCGGAGAACATCCCCGATGGCCGCGAGCGAAAGCCCGCCGACATCGAGCAGGGCACGGATCAGCCGCAGCCTGCGCTCATGGCCGGAGTCGTAACTCGCCTGGTTCGGGCTGGTCAACTTCCCGGCGGGCAACAGCCCTTCACGTACATAGAACTTGATCGTCGGCACCGGAACCCCGGACCTGCGACTCAACTCACCGATGCGCACCGCGTGTTCTTCCTTCCGCGCTTGCCAACCCCCCGACCCATCATAGATAGTTCCACTATCGGATAGTAGGAAGTACCGCTATCCATATTTTCAAGGGGGATCCTCATGTCTTCATGGGCTTCATGGCGTTCATGGCACCGGCCGTTAGTCCTCTTCGCGGCGGCGATGGTCGTCATCACGGTCGTATCGGCGGTGGGGCTGATGGCCGACGACCGGGTCCTGGCAGGCGCCGCGATCTGGTTCAAGCCGTTCAAGTTCGCGGTCTCGTTCGTCGTCTACGCACTCGCGCTCGCCTGGATGCTGACGCTGGTCACCCGTGGCCGGCGCGTCGGATGGTGGGCCGGGACCGTGGTCGCGCTGTCCAGCCTGGGCGAGATGGTGATCATCACCGGCCAGGTGATCCGCGGCAAGCGCAGCCATTTCAACCACGCCACGCCGTTCGACGAGACGCTGTTCAACCTGATGGGCATCACCGTCGCCGTGCTCTGGACCGGCACGCTGGTCATAGCCATCCTGCTGCTGCGAGCCCGGATCGCCGACCGCGCCGCAGCCTGGGCGATCCGCTCGGGTGTCCTGATCGCCCTGGTGGGCGCCGGATTCGGCTTCCTGATGACGCAGCCCACACCCGGGCAGCGGGCGGCGGGGAACCTGGACACCGCCGATGTGATCGGCGCGCATTCCGTCGGCGTACCGGACGGCGGCTCGTCGATGCCGCTCACCGGCTGGTCGACGACGGGCGGCGATCTGCGAATACCGCACTTCGTCGGCATGCACGCACTCCAACTGCTGCCGCTCTTCCTGCTCGCGCTGCTCGCACTGGCTCCGCGCTTCCCCCGGCTGCGCGACCCGCGGGTCCGGCTCCGGCTGGTAATGGTCGCCGCCGGCGTGTACGCGGCAGTCGTCGCGCTGGTCGCCTGGCAGGCGCTGCGAGGCCGGCCGCTGATCCACCCGGACGGCGCGACGCTCGGCGCCGCGGCCCTGATCGTGGCGGCGAGTGCCGCCTGCGGCTATGCGGCACTGAGGTCAACTGCCGCACCACAGAAGGCCGATCCAGATTCCGCCTCCGATATTTCCGACAAGGAGCTCATGGCATGACCGGCGCGCTCTTCGAGATCTCGTTCTTCCTGGCGGCCCCGTTCTGGCTGCTCATGATCCTCGCGCCGAACTGGCGCCTCACGGCACGCGTCGCCGCGTCCCCGCTCACCGTCCTGCCGGTGCTCGCGGTCTATCTGTTCATGGCCGTGCCGGTCTTCCCCGAGCTCTGGGACGCGGTGCGCAGCCCCGACATCGACACCTTCCGCGAGCTGATGGCCCTGGCGAACGGGGCGGGGGCGATCTGGGCGCAGGTCATCGCCTGGGATCTGCTGCTGGGCCAGTGGATGTTCCTGGAGGGCCGCCGACTGGGGATCTCTCCGCTGGCGATGGGCCCGCTGCTGGTGCTGACGATTCTGCTGTCGCCGTTCGCACTGCTGGTCTTCCTCCCCCTGCGCGCGGTACTGAAGCCGAGGGCCCGGCCCGGGAACGGAATCCAGGGCCGGGCCGGCCACGCGTCGCCGCGACAGGGCTTGGGTTCAGACGGACTTCTGGTACGAGCGGAACGTACGGGTCGACAGCCGGACCGCCGCCACCGCGAGGACCAGCAGGGCTCCCCCGCGGCCGAGCACCAGACCCCATTCGGGATCGGAGGACAGCGCCGAACGGCCCGCCACCATCGCCCAGTTGACCGGGTTGAAGTCGGCGATGTGCCGCATCCAGGACGGCATCTGGCTCGGGGCCATGAAGGAGGAGGAGAGGAAGGTCAGCGGCAGCAGTAGAAAGGTGTTGATGCCGATGATCGACTCGCGCTGACGGACCAGCATGCCCAGGGCGTTGGAGAGCGCACCGAAGACCGTGCCGAGCAGGATCGACGCGACGACCAGGATCAGCAGGCCGCCCGCGCCGCCCGGGTAGGTGGCTCCGGCGACCCGGCCGAGCAGCACGATGACGACGGACTGCACGGCGGTGCTGATGCCGTTCTGCACGACGTTGGCGTTCATCAGCGCGTTGCGGCTGACGGGCGTCGTCAGGAAGCGGTTGAGCGTGCCGCGCTCGATCTCCTCCAGGGTGCCCATGCCGGCCCACATGCTCGATCCGAGGGCGCTCATCACCACGATGCCGGGGATCAGGTAGTCCAGATAGAACGTGGTGCCGAAGCCGCCGAGCTCGACGACCTTCCTGAAGAGGTTGCCGAAGAGGAACAACCAGATCACCGGCTGGACGAGAGAGATCACCAGGAAGATCGGCTGACGGACGACCGCCATGAGATGACGTTGGGTCATGTACCAGGTCTGGACGAGGACTTGGCTGCTCATCGGGCGCCTCCGGCGGGGGTGGGGGCGGGGACCTGTCGGGCGTCGGCGCCACCGGCATCGGCTTCGGCTTCGGCTTCGGAGAAACGGCGTCCGGCGTAGCGCAGATAGACGTCGTCGAGGGAGGGGCGGGCCACGGTGGCAGCGGCGACCGCCGCACCGGCCCGCTCCAGCGCGGCGAGCAGGACGGGGACGGCGGCCGCACCGTCCTCGGCGCGCACGCTCACCCGGCGGCCGTCGAGCAGCACCTCGTGCACCCCGGGCAGTCCGGTGAGCGCGGCGTCGACCGCCCTGGTGTCGCCGTCGGCGCGCAACTCCATGTGGACGGCGTCGCCGCGGAGTTCGCCCTTGAGGTCGT
This sequence comes from Streptomyces sp. NPDC058092, assembly GCF_042884935.1. Lineage (NCBI taxonomy): Bacteria > Bacillati > Actinomycetota > Actinomycetes > Kitasatosporales > Streptomycetaceae > Streptomyces > Streptomyces sp. NPDC058092. The sequence goes on along the minus strand of NZ_JBHVSY010000007.1, from coordinate 269,602 downwards.
CGGGGGCGCCCTCGACGACGATCCGGCCGCGGTCGACGATCGCGATGCGTTCGGCGAGCCGGTCGGCCTCCTCCAGGTAGTGCGTCGTGAGGACGATGGTCAGCCCCTCGTCGCCGGCCAGCCGGGAGATCTCGTCCCACATGGCCGTGCGGGCCTCGGGGTCGAGTCCGGTGGTGGGTTCGTCGAGGAAGAGCACCTCGGGGCGGTGGACGAGGCCGAGCGCGACGTCGAGGCGGCGCTGCATTCCGCCGGAGTACCCCTTGACCTGGCGCTTTCCGGCGTCGGCGAGATCGAAGCGGTCCAGCAGTTCATCGGCGCGGCGCTGGACGGCGGAGCCCCGCATCCCGTACAGCCTGCCCTGGAGCAGGAGGTTCTCGCGGCCGGTGGCGACCGGGTCGGCGCCGGACTTCTGGGCGACGACTCCGATCGCGCGGCGGACCCGGTCGGGGTGGCGCAGGACATCGTGTCCGGCGACGCTCGCGGTGCCCGAGTCGGGGCGGGCCAGGGTCGTGAGGATCTTGACGGTGGTGGACTTTCCGGCGCCGTTGGGGCCGAGGAGTCCGAAGACCGTGCCGGCGTCGACGTCGAGGTCCATGCCGCGCAGCGCGGTGACGCCGCCGGGATAGGTCTTGATCAGCTGTCGCGCCGCTACTGCGGGCGCACGGGTGCTCATGGCAGAGCTCTCCTGTGGTCAGCGGGGGTGCTCGGGTACACCGAGCACGCGGGCATGCCGAGCCGATCCGCGTGAAGAGCGCCGGGCTATCCTGGGTGTGCCGCACCTCGATCGCCCGGCTCGCCTTCACGGCATGGCCGGTCCGGGGTTCGAGACCCCGGCGGTCGCTGCTCCAACAGCTTCCGCCGGGGTCTTTCCCTCTGCTTCGGTCCTGCGTTCTCTCCGGTTGTGCGCTACGCCTTCCGCTCCGAGTTCAGGACGATCTCCTGCTCGTCCAACTCCTGCCAGTCCTGCGGGACTTCACCGGATTCATGGAAGGACTTCCACTCCTCGATACCGCTGATCGTGGCGTCGGTGAGTTCCTGGCGGAAGTTCTTGATCCATTCCAGCTGTGCGTCGATCATGTGGAGTTGGTATTCGGTCTCGACGACGAAGAGGCGGGGCAGCTCGTCTCCCAGCTGACCGAGGACCCCCCGGAGCGCCGCGGCCTGGATCTCCAGGGCCGCCTCGCGGGTCTCCATCAGCTCGGCCACCTCCTCCGGCGGCAGCACCGGCAGAAGCGACAGGGCCGTCTCGAAGACCGGGTACTCGACGGCCGGCACGGCGAGCAGGTCGGAGAGCCAGTCGAGCATCTCCACGCGCCCGGCCTCGGTGATGCCGTAGAGCGTGCGCTCGGGGCGGTTGCCCTGTCGCTGGACGCCCGCGACCTCGACGTAACCGTGCTTCTCCAGGTTCTGGACGACGGTGTACAGGGAGCCGAAATTGATCTTGACGCTGTGTTCCTTGCCGCGCCGGCGAAGCGTCTGGGCGATCTCGTACGGATGCATGGAACGCTCGGCGAGCAGCACCATGACCGTCAGCGCCAGTGGATTCCCGAGCTTGCGCCGCTTGGCCACCGCGCTCACCACCCTTCAACTCGCCACCGAATACTCGTGGCCGAACGTATCGCGTTCGTCCGAACGCGTCAACCACGATGTATCGCGAGCTTTGGGACGCATGGAAGGATCTCGCGCACTGACCCATCCGCGCTGCTCTCGGCTCCGGAACACCTGGAGAGAGCCGATGCGCAATCAGGGAGGACGCCCGCGTGAAAGAAGCCGTGTACATCGGCGCAGCGCCCTCGGCCGGGCCCGATCTCCAGGAGCTCCTGGAGATGGTCGCCCGAGGCGATCAGGACGCGTTCGCCAAGGTGTACGACGCGGTCGGCGGGCCGGTCCTCGGGCTCGTACGGAGCGTGCTGCGCGATCCCGCCCAGTCGGAGGAGGTCGCGCAGGAGGTGCTGGTCGAGGTGTGGCGCACCGCCCCTCGGTTCCGGGCCGCCCGCGGCAGCGCGATGAGCTGGGTGCTGACACTGGCCCATCGCCGGGCCGTGGACCGGGTGCGCTCGGCCGAGGCGTCGGCGGCCCGTGAGCACAGGGCCGCGCTGCTGGACCGAACGCCCGCCTTCGACGAGGTCACCGAGCAGGTCGAGAGCCGGCTGGAGCGCGAACAGGTCCGCCGCTGCATGCGGACGCTCTCCGAGGTGCAACGGCAGTCCGTGGACCTCGCCTACTACCGGGGGCTGACGTATCGCGAGGTGTCGGAGCTGCTCTCCGTACCGCTCGGGACGATCAAGACGCGGCTGCGCGACGGACTGATCCGGCTGCGCGACTGCCTCGGGGCGAGCGTATGAGCGACGCCGAACTGCACGCACCGACCGGGGCGTACGCTCTGCAGGCCCTGCCGGAGGCCGAGCGGCGGGAGTTCGAACGCCATCTCGGCGACTGCGAGGCCTGCACCGTGGAGGTGCGCGAGCTGTCGGAGACCGCCACCCGGCTCGGGCTCGCGGTGGCCCGCACACCACCGCCCGAGCTGCGCGAACGGGTGCTGCGGGAGATCACGACCGTACAGCAGGGATCCCTGTCGGACGCCCGGCCGGCGCGCACCACCGGAGGCGGTGCGAACCGGGCGGGCCGGTGGCCGAGGGTCGTCCTGGCCGCGTGCCTGGCGGCCGCCGTCGGCTTCGGCGGGATCGCCGTGTGGCAGAACCAGGAGGCGCGGACCGCCCGGGCGGACGCCCGTACCGCACAGCGGCAGAACGCACAGCTGGCCCAGGTCCTGGCGGCACCGGACGCCCATGCCGAATCCAGCACGCTCGGGGGCGGGGCGAAGGGCACCGTGGTGGTCTCCAAGAAGGAGAACCGCGCCGTCTTCCTGGCGTCGGGAATGCGGGAACCACCGATCGGCACGGTGTATCAGCTGTGGTTCGACGATGACGGCACGATGCGTTCCGCGGGCCTCATGAAGGCGCCGAACACCACGACACCGCAGCACGCGATGCTGCTGGACGGCCCCGTCGACCGCGCCTCCGGCATAGGCATCACTGTCGAACCGGCCGGCGGGTCCGCTCATCCGACGTCCGCCCCGTTGGCCCTGCTGCCCATCCCAGCGGCCTGACCCGCGGTACGGCTGCCGGCAGGCATGAGGCCCGAGCCCTTGCCTGACGGACACGGCGAGTTCGTGGGTGTGCGCAAGTCCGCCACAACTGGCCGGCGCCGAAAAGAAACTCACATCCCATCGGGTGCCGGACCAATCCGCCCGGCGCCCGGCGACGAATCCTGGTTGTGACTGAAGACCGAGAAGATGCGCAGCAGGCCGGAGCGGCCCGGCCCCGGCGATCCCACTGGGCACGCACCACCCTCGCCGCGCTCAGCGGTCTGATCGCCGGGTTCTGCGCCCTGGCCGTCGCCGAACTGGTCGCGGCTGTCGTACGCCCCGAGGCAGGCCCGGTCACGGCAGTGGGGAGTGCGGTGATCGACCGCACTCCCCCGGCCGTGAAGGAGTTCGCCGTACAGAATTTCGGCACCGCCGACAAGCTGGTGCTCCGGCTCGGGATCCTGGTTCTCCTGGCGCTCTTCGCCGTGGTGGTCGGCGTGCTGGCACTGCGGCACCGGTGGCTCGGTTCCGCTGCCGTCCTGGTCTTCGGTCTGGTCGGGGCCGTGGCGGCGGCAGGGCGTCCGGAAGGCGCACCTGCCGACGCGCTGCCTTCGGTGGTGGGTGCCGTGGTGGCTGCGGGGGTGCTGTATCTCCTGGCCGGACGGCTCACGCCGGCTCTGCCTCCCTCTCCCACGGCCGGGGAGAGGGAGGCAGAGGCATACGACACCTTCGACCGCCGCGGCTTCGTTGTCGCGGCGACCACGGCGGCGGCGGCCTCGGCGGGCGCGGGAATTCTGGGACGGCGGCTGACCTCCTCCGTCCAGGCCGGGGCCACCGCTTCACGCCACAACCTGGTCCTCCCCGTGCCGGAATCCGCCGCACCGGCCATCCCTGCGGGCGCCGATCTGCGGATCCGGGGGCTGAGTTCCTTCGTCACCCCGAACAAGGACTTCTACCGGGTGGACACGGCTCTGGTCGTGCCACGCGTCGATGCCGGCACCTGGCAGCTGAAGATCCATGGCAAGGGGGTGGCCCGGCCCGTCACCGTCGACTTCCACGACCTGCTGAGCCGAGAGATCATCGAGCGCGACATCACCCTGGCCTGCGTGTCCAACGAGGTCGGCGGCCCCTACGTCGGCAACGCCAGATGGATCGGCGTACGGCTGGCGGATCTGCTGCGCGAGGCCGGGGTTCGGCCGCCGTCGAAGGGCGGTCCCGCCGACCAGATCGTCGCGCGTTCCGTCGACGGCATGACGATCGGCACACCGGTCGAAACGGCCATGGACGGACGCGACGCGATGCTCGCCTTCGGCATGAACGGCGAGCCGCTGCCCTTCGAGCACGGCTTCCCGGTCCGGATGGTCGTTCCCGGCCTGTACGGGTACGTGTCGGCCTGCAAGTGGATCAAGGACATCGAACTCACCACGTTCGCCGCGTACGACGCCTACTGGGTCAAACAGTCCTGGTCCCAGCAGGCGCCGATCAAGACCGAGTCACGGATCGACACCCCCCGCCCGTTCTCCTCCCCGAAGGCCGGCACGGTGCCGGTGGCCGGGGTGGCCTGGGCCCAGCACCGCGGTATCTCGCGGGTCGAGGTCCGGGTGGACGGCGAGGAATGGCATACGGCCCGGCTGGCCGCCGCGGACAACCGGGACACCTGGCGCCAGTGGGTGTGGGAGTGGCCCGCCACATCCGGCAATCACACCCTCGAGGTCCGCGCCACGGACGGAACGGGCGCCACCCAGACCGGCGACCGCGTCGGCACCGTGCCCAACGGAGCGACAGGCTGGCACTCGGTGATGGTCGACGTGTCCTGACTGAACGGGGCACCCGGGAGATCGCCCTCCGTACGCTGACCGGATGAAACGTCGCAGCGTGATGGAGCGGCAGGACCGGGTGGTGGGTGCCGTCGTCGGGTCGGCGGTCGGTGACGCGCTGGGGGCGCCGTTCGAGTTCGGCCCCGCCGGTGTGTACACGGCACGCTTCCCGGACGGTGTCGGCACGATGTGCGGGGGCGGCGGCTGGGAGCCGGGCGAGGCCACGGACGATACCCAGATGGCCGTGCTGGTCGCGGAGTCCCTGCTGGAGCGGGGCGGCCTCGACCTCCCCGACGTGTTCGGCCGGTTTCGCCGATGGGCGGCGGGCGAGCCGAAGGACATCGGACTGCAGACCGAGGACGTACTGACGAGCGGCGAGCCCTGGGACATCGCGGCAGCGCTGCACTTCCAGGTCAATGGGCGCGCGGCGGGCAACGGTTCGCTGATGCGGGCGGCCACGTCGGCCGTGTACTTCGCTCGGGCGGGGCAGGTGGCGACGATGGCCGCCGCGCGACGGATCGCCGCGCTGACGCATGGCGACCGGGCCGCATGGGAGGGCACCGCCGTGCTGCACGAACTGATCCGGGTGGCACTGGACGGTGGCGATCCGCTCGCCGCCGTTCCGGGCGCCCTGGACCGCGTGCACGAGGATCACCGCGAGCGCTGGGCCGCCGTCCTCGCGCCCGGCTGGCACCCGGACACGGCAACGGAGTTCAACGGTGCGGTGTGGCCGTGCCTGGGCACCGCGCTGTGGGCGCTGCGCACCACACATACGTACGAGAACGCCCTGGCCGCAGCGGTGGACGTGGGCGGGGACACCGACACGGTCGCGGCGGTGACCGGTGGCCTGGCGGGGGCGCTGTACGGCCTCGGCGCGATTCCGGCACGCTGGTCGGAACCCCTGCATGTGCCGCTGCCGGGGTACGGGGACCGGGTGCTGCGGACACCTGACCTGGTGGACCTGGCCGGGCAGCTGGACCGTGCCTCACACGTCGCGATCCCCACGGACATTCGCACACCCCGGACCTGCACATAAGGGCCAGATAAGCGCAGAATGGCATTGCAGGCCGCTTTTCGCACAAAACGGCGGCCAGGTCTGCAGGAGCGAAGGAGACGAACCCCATGTCAAACCTCTCGCACACCGGCCGTGACATCACCAGTCACCCCGATGTTACCGAAATGCGCGATCGCTATGCCCGAATGCTCGGTGGCCGTGACGTGGCCCTCGTGGACGCACCGGTGTTCCTCGTCGGTCTCTATTGCGCCATCTCGCCCTGGGTGCTCGGCTTCACGACGAGCCAGCCCACCCTCGTGGCACACAACCTGATCATGGGTATCGCCATCGCGGCACTGGGCCTCGGCTTCACCGTCATGCCGGAGCGGATGTACGGCCTGAGCTGGGCCATCTGCGCCATGGGCGCCTGGATGATCGCCTCCACGTGGGTCGTCGGCAGCAGCCCGGGCCTCGGCGTCATCCTGAACAACGTCATCATCGGCGGACTGACCCTGCTGCTGGGGCTGGTCTGCGCGGGCGTGTCGATGAAGAGCGGCAAGCGCACAACCTGAAAAAGGGCGTCGTCGGCCGGCCCGCACGAAGCGGACCGGCCGACGACGTACGGGCCCGGTGACTCGGATCCACGCTCCGGTGCCCCGGGTCCGGGTACCCGCGCTCCGGTGCCCAGGGTCCGGGAGTCCACCGCGCCGACACCCCACACCCGGCACCCCGCACGCCGCGGACCCGTCACCCCACAGAGCTGTAAGCCACGACCCCCCGCAACACCGCGTCCACCGCCTTACGCGCACTGCGCGCCACCGAACTCCCCTCCCGCGGAGCCGCAGCCGCGATCTGCCCCAGCACGTCGATCACCTGCTTGCACCACCGCACGAAGTCCCCGGCCGGCATCTCCACCTCGCCCAGCACCTCGTCCAGCGACCGCCCGGACGCCCACATGTAGACCGCCCAGGCAAAACCCAGATCGGGTTCGCGCTGGCCGACCCCCTCCGCCTGGTTGATCTTGAAGTCCTCCTCCAGGGCATCGAGCCGGCCCCAGATCCGGACCATCTCGGCCATCGCGGCCTTCACGGGCTCCGACGGCAGCTTCGGCGCCACCGCGTCATCGGCCTGCCGCGCCTCGTACACCAACGCCGAGACGCACGCAGCGAGTTCGGCAGGGTTCAAGCCCTCCCACACCCCGTCCCGCAGGCATTCGCTCGCCAGCAGATCCAGCTCGCCGTAGAGCCGTGCGAGGCGCCGCCCGTGCTCGGTGACCTCATTGCCCCGCAGGTAGTCGAGCTCGGTGAGCAGCGCGACGATCCGGTCGAAGGTGCGGGCGATCGTGTTCGTCCGCCCCTCGATCCGCCGCTCCAACTGCTTGGTGTCGCGCTGCAGCCGGTGGTACCGCTCGGCCCATCGCGCATGGTCCTCACGCTCGTCGCACCCGTGGCAGGAGTGTGCGCGCAACGCCGCCCGGTAGCGGGCGATCTCCCGGTCGTCGGCCGCGGGGGACCGATCCCTGCGGTGCCGCTCCGGTGCTATGTGCCCGGCCTTCGTCCGCAGGGCGGACGCCAGATCGCGGCGCGACTGCGGCGAGCGCGGGTTGAACGACTTCGGCACCCGCATCCGCTCCAGCGCCTCCACCGGAACGGGGAAGTCGATCGAGGCGAGCCTCTTGACCTGCCGCTCGGCGGTCAGCACCAACGGCCGTGGCCCGTCGTGGTATTCGAGCCCGCGGTGCCCGTGCCCATTGGTCCGTCCGCCCGGCAGCCCCGGGTCGAGGACCAGCGCCAGTCCGGCGAACTTGCCGGTGGGCACGTGGATGACATCGCCGGGCTTGAGCTTCTCCAGCGACGCCGCCGCGGCGGCCCGCCGCTGCGACGCGCCCTGCTTGGCGAGCTCGGTCTCCCGGTCCTTGAGGTCGCGGCGCAGCCGCGCGTACTCCTCGAAGTCACCGAGGTGACACGTCATGCCCTCCCGGTAGCCCGCCAGCCCCTCCTCGTTCCGCTGGACCTGCCGGGAGATCCCGACCACCGACCGGTCGGCCTGGAACTGCGCGAAGGAGGTCTCCAGCAGCTCGCGCGAACGGTGCCGCCCGAACTGGTGCACCAGGTTGACGGCCATGTTGTACGAGGGCCGGAAGCTGGACCGCAGCGGATACGTCCGCGTACCCGCGAGTCCGGCCAGCGCGCCCGGATCCATGCCGCGCTGCCACAGCACCACCGCATGGCCTTCGACGTCGATCCCACGCCGTCCGGCCCGCCCGGTCAGCTGGGTGTACTCGCCGGGGGTGATGTCGGCGTGCTGTTCGCCGTTCCACTTGACGAGCTTCTCCAACACGACCGAGCGTGCGGGCATGTTGATGCCGAGGGCGAGCGTCTCCGTCGCGAAGACGGCCTTGACGAGCCCTCGTACGAAGAGCTCCTCCACGACTTCCTTGAACGTGGGCAGCATGCCGGCGTGGTGCGCGGCGATGCCACGCTCCAGTCCTTCGAGCCACTCGTAGTAGCCGAGGACATGGAGGTCCTCGCCGGGGATGGACGCGGTCCGCTCCTCGACGATCTCGCGGACCAGCCGTCGCTTGGCCTCGTCGTTGAGCCGGAGTCCGGCATGCAGACACTGCTGCACGGCGGCTTCGCAGGCGGCCCGGCTGAAGATGAACGTGATGGCGGGGAGCAGCCCTTCGGCGTCCAGCCGGTCGATGACCTCGGGCCTGGCCGGGGTCCAGATCCGGCTGCGCTCGCGGCGCTCGCGCTCGCGGTCCGCCTCGCGGACCATCTTTCCGCGGCGGCGCTCACGCGGGTTGTATCCCCGCTGGTTCTCCATCCGGGCGAGCCGGCCCAGGTCGGGGTTGACCTCGCGGCGTCCGGTGCCGCGGCCGCCATGGTCGGTCTCCTCCTCGAAGAGGTCGTATATCCGGCGGCCCGCCAGCACGTGCTGCCAGAGCGGCACGGGGCGGTGTTCGGAGACGATGACCTGGGTGTCACCGCGGACGGTGTCCAACCAGTCACCGAACTCCTCGGCGTTGGACACGGTCGCCGACAGTGACACCAGGGTCACGGAGTCCGGGAGGTGAATGATCACTTCCTCCCAGACGGCGCCCCGGAAGCGGTCGGAGAGGTAGTGCACCTCGTCCATCACCACGTAGCCCAGGCCGCGCAGCGTCTCCGAGCCCGCGTACAGCATGTTCCGCAGCACTTCGGTGGTCATGACGACCACCGGGGCGTCGCCGTTGATGCTGTTGTCGCCGGTCAGCAGGCCGACCTTGTCCGGTCCGTAGCGCTTGACCAGATCGGCGAACTTCTGGTTGGACAGGGCCTTGATGGGGGTGGTGTAGAAGCACTTGCGGCCCTGCGCGAGCGCGAGGTGCACGGCGAATTCGCCGACGATCGTCTTGCCCGAACCGGTCGGAGCGGCGACGAGCACCCCCTTGCCGGCCTCCAGCGCCTCACATGCCTCGATCTGGTAGGGGTCCAGATCGAATTCGTACAACTCGCGGAAAGGCGCGAGTGCGGTGGCCAGCTCGGCGGCGCGGATCCGAGAAGCCTGGTATCGCTCAGCTGGTGAGAGGTCCTCTGTCATCTTGCTTACGAGCCTACCCGCCGCCTCTGACAGTGACGCGATCTTTAAATACCGCTGGGAGAACCCGGTGCGAGCACCCTCACCGCGCCCGGTACGCAGGTGGCGGTGAGCGGCAGTGCCCCGAGTTGTTCACCGTCCGCATACGCCGTGACACCGGCCGCGGCCAGCTCGATCGAGGAGACCCGGTGCGAGGTGACCTTGGCGTGGCCGAGGTGCGTTCCCTTGTAGACGCGGGGAAAGACCTTGAGGAGTGTGGTGCGGCTGCAGTCCCCGACGACGGTCACGTCGAACAGCCCGTCGTCCATGACGGCGTCCGCGCAGATCCGCATGCCTCCGCCGTACGTCGATCCGTTGCCGACGGCGATGAGCGTCGCCTCGATCTCCCGGACAGGGCCGCCGTCCAGCCTGATGCGGTACGGGATCGGTTTGAACGCGGCGAGTTCGGCGAGGATCGCGAGGTCGTACTTGAACCGTCCGCCGACCCAGCGCATCCGGTTGCCGCGGTCGTTGACCCGGGAGTCGAAGCCGGAGGCGAGCACGGACCCGAACCACCGCTCGCCGACCCGCCCGAGGTCGATCTCGCGGACCGCCCCGCCCTTGAGCGCCCCGGCGGCGAGCCGTCCGGCCGCGGCCGGATCCCGTATCGGCACCCCGAGCGCGCGGGCGAAGTCGTTCCCGGTGCCCACGGCGACGACCCCGAGCGGGGTCGTCGTTCCGGCCACGGCCTGCAGGGCGAGGGACATCATGCCGTCCCCGCCCACCGCTATCAGCGCACCGGTGCCGCCCGCGACGGCCTCCCGTGCCCGCCGCAGGGCGTCGTCGGCGTCCGAGCCGAGAACCGTACGCACGGAGAATCCGGCGTCCCGCAACGCGGAAGCGGCCGGCTGCGCGGCGCGCGCGCCCCGGCCGCGTCCTGCGGTGGGATTGACGAAAAGGGTGATCTCGCTGGTCACCCGGGGACCCTACAGGTCAGGTGATGTCGTCGTAACCGTCGACCCGGTCACGGTCCGAGCTCGCCTGAGTGGGCAGCGACCGGCTGGACGAGACCGGTTCGATCTCATCGATGGCCTCGGGGGCGAGGTCCAGCTCCGACGCCTCGTCGTCGGCGGGTCCCGCCGCCGCGAGCTGCGCCTTGCGGCGGTCGTTGAGGAGCGAGATCGCCGTGGCCACGAAGTAGAGCACCCAGATCGGTCCGGCGAGCGCCAGCATCGTCAGCGGGTCGGTACTGGGAGTGGCCAGCGCGGCGAAGACCGTGATGCCCATGATCATGCCCCGCCACCAGCCGAGCATCCGCTTGCCGGTGATGATCCCGCCGAAGTTCAGCATGACGAGCAGCAGGGGCAGCTCGAAGGAGAGCCCGAAGACCACCACCATGCGTGTGATCAGATCGAGCAGTTCGTCCAGCGGCAGCTGGTTGTCGACGCCGCCCGGCGAGAAGTCCAGGAGCACCCGCGCCATCGTGGGCAGGGTCTTGTAGGCGAAGAAACCGCCGGCGAGGAAGAGCGGGAAGCCCGCACCGACGAAGGCGAGCGAGTACTTCTTCTCGTGCTTGTGCAGCCCCGGGGCGACAAAGGCCCACAGCTGGTAGAGCCAGACCGGCGAGGCAAGGACGATGCCTGCCATCAAGGAGACCTTGAGTGCGAGGGTGAACGGGGTGAGCAGACCGTTGAGGACGATACGCGCACACGTATGTTCCTTCTTGGCGAGATCGGCGAAGCTGACGTCGCAACCGACGGACTTCAGTACGGGGTCGGTGAAGAACTCGATGATCTCCCTGTAGAAGAACGCGGCCACGATCGTGACGATGACGATCCCGAGCAACGCCTTCGCCAGCCGGTTACGCAGCTCACGCAGGTGCTCCACCAGGGGCATGCGGCCCTCTGGGTCCGTCTCCTGCTTGCGGGCAGACTTGAGCAACCCACGTCCTCATCTCGTACAGCAGGCCGTCACCGATCAGGGTGCCTGCGTCGGCCCGGTTTGTCAGCGCTTGGTCGAGTCGGTCGGCTCGGCGACCGGACGCGCACTCGTCACGTCACCGGGCGCGGCCTTGATGGTGCGCGGGGCGGCCTGGTCCTGGGCGGCGGTGTCGTTCGCCGGTTCGGCCGGGGTGGCCGACGGGCCGCCCTCGGACTTCATGGCCTTGGCCTCGCTCTTGAGGATGCGGGCCGACTTGCCGAGCGAGCGAGCCATGTCAGGAAGCTTCTTCGCGCCGAACAGCAGAACAATGACGACGAGGATCAGGATGATCTCGGGAGCGCCGAGCCTTCCGAACATATGCGTGTACCTTCTCACCGAGGCAGCAGGGGTGGGGCGGATCGAACGTCGGACGGACGTCCGATCGTCGTACTGTCAGCGATCGTATCCCGCAGGAGTAAACGCAGGGCAATACCCATGCGTCCTTGCGATTACGGCCCATGCCTCGCTCTCAGGGCCGCTTGAGCAGCGTACCCCCCGAACCCGGGAAACTGGAGGCCGCGCCTCCCCCCGATCGATCGGCCCTGCTCACAGACTCACACGATCGTGGGGCGGTACATCTAACGCAACGCTTCACCGGTGGCAGCAAGATCCGTCGCGGCCCGCTCCAGGTCCTCCGCCGCCCGGTTGATGCGCTGGGTCGTCCGCGTCACCTGACGCCCCAGGCGCTGGGCCTCGATGAAGACCTTGACGGCCAGCGCGCCCAGGACGGCGATCCCGAGGAACCCCAGGGCGATGGCGAGCATGGGCCAGAACATGCGCAGAGCCTCGATGTGTCTAAGTGTCCGGAGTTCTAAAGGCTGGTGTGGAGGCGCAGCGTCCGCACCCCGCCACCGGTGAGGAGCTCAACTATCCGCTCCCCGGCGGGTTTACGGACGGCCGCGCCGCACTCGGGGCAGGTGAAGGAGTAGAACGTCGTCCGGCGGCTGGCGCCCACGGCGAGCCGGATGGCGCCGGCCGCCAGCTCGAACCGCTCGCGGCAGTCCGGACAGGCGGCCCTGAACCGTACGGACTCGGGCACCACCACGGTCGAAACACCCGACACCACGGACATGTTGCTCATATCTCTCAGGTCTCCGCTCAGGCCGGGCCGTCGTAGGCAGCGAGCGCCGCACGGGCCGCCTGCTGTGCGCTCCGCGCCAGTTCCGGTGGGGAGACGATACGGCCTTCCCCTCCGAGCCGCAGCGCAAGCCTGCGCAGCGAGGCCGGATCGGGGGTGCGCAGGGTGATCCGCAGTCCGCCGTCGGGCAGCTCCTCGGCGCTGTCGTGCGGGTAGTACTCGGCGACCCACCGGCCGCCGGGCCCCACCTCGACCACGACCTCCGGGTCCTCGGCCGCCGGTTGGACGAGCCCTTCGGACAGATCTCGCAGTTCCAGCTCGGGCGGCGCGGCCGGCTCGTCCAGCAGCCGGATCTCGGCGACCCGGTCGAGCCGGAACGTACGCCGGTCCTCGGAGGACCGGCACCAGGCCTCCATGTACGTGTGCCCGACGGCGAACAGCCGGATCGGGTCCACCTCGCGCTCGGTCAGTTCGTCGCGCGCGGGCGAGTAGTAGCGCAGCCAGAGCCGGCGCCGCTCGGAGATCGCCCGGTCGACATCGGCGAAGACACCGCCCTCGGACTCGAAGGTGACCGAGAGCCGCGAGCTCGCCGCTCCCACCTCACCGGCCGCCGTCTCCAGCTTCGCGGTGGCCCGCAGCAGCGCCTGCCGGTCGCTCTCGCGCAGCCCCGGCAGCGTGGCCACGGCGCGGGCGGCGACCAGGAGCGCGGTCGCCTCGTCGGCCGCGAGCCGCAGCGGTTCCGCGACATCGTCCGGGTTGTGCCACCAGATGCGGTCGCCGTCGGTGTCGATGTCCAGCAGATCGCCGCCGCGGAAGCTCGTACCGCACATGGGCAGCACGTCGAGGTCGGAGATCAGCTCGTCCTCGGTGATCCCGAAGGCGCGGGCGACGTCCTGGACGTGGGCACCGGGGCGCTCACGCAGATACGTCACCAGAGAGAGCATCCGGCGGGTCTGGTCGATCGCGTTCGTGGCCATGAATGGGTCCCCTCAGTCCTTGGCCACGGCGCGCAGCCGGTCCACCACATCGGCCCGCAGGTCGGCGGGTTCCTGTACGACGACGTCCGGACCGAACTCGACGAGCCAGGCATCCAGACCGTGTCCGTACGGAATCTCCAACTCGTCCCACCCGTTCCCGAGTTCCCGGACCGATGTGGCGCGCGAGCGCAGCGGGTATCCGGACCCGGTCCGCAGCCTGATGAGTGCGGTCCGGGTCGCCGTCTCCCCCGCCCAGCTCTCGACGGTCTCGCGGACGGTCACGACGTCGGGCACCTCGGCGGTGAACGCCCCGGCCCGGGAGCGGACCCGGCCGGTGATCCGGGAGAGCCGGAACACCCGCTCGGCGCCGCGGTCCCGGTCCCAGCCGGCCAGATACCAGTGGCCGCGCCAGCATTCCAGCGTCCACGGCTCGACCTGGCGCTGCTCGGGCCGGGCGGCGTTGGCCTTGCGGTAGTCGAAGGTCACCGGACGGCGGTCCCGGCACGCCAGCATCAACGGCTCGAACGCGGCCTCATGAACGGGGATGCGGGGTTCGAGGGCGCTGTGCACCTCGTACGCGTCCTCGGCCTCCGGCATGCCGGCGGCCCGCAGCTTCTGCAGCGCGCCGCTGGCGGCACCGGCCAGCCGCGCCTGCTGCCAGACCTTGGCGGCCAGCCCCAGGGCGGCGGCCTCCTCGGCGTCCAGTGTGATCGGGGGCAGCCGGTTGCTGTCGCGGCGGGCGAGATATCCCGTGTCGCCGTCCAGGTTCTCCACGGTCTCGATGACCAGACCGAGCTCGCGCAGATCGTCCTTGTCGCGCTCGAACATCCGGTTGAAGGCGTCGTCGGAACCGGCCTCCAGATAGGCCTCGATGGAGCCGCGCAGCTCGCGCTTGCTCAGCGGGCGCCGGGTCCCCAGCAGACACAGAGCCAGGTTCATCAGCCGCTCGGCCTTGGCAATCGCCATCGACGCCCTTTCTGTTTTGCTCTACGACCGTCGACCGTACCGCTCCGCGGTGTCCGGACAAAAGCGAGGGCCCGTGCCTGCCAGGCACGGGCCCTCGTAGCGCACGGGTGCGGATCAGACGGCGACCAGGTCGCAGACGAAGATCAGGGTCTCGCCGGGGGCGATACGGCCGCCGCCGGCGCCGCGGTCGCCGTACGCGAGGTGCGCGGGGATGGTCAGCTGGCGACGGCCGCCGACCTTCATGCCCTGCACGCCCTGGTCCCAGCCGGAGATGACCTGCCCGGCACCGAGCTGGAACTGCAGCGGGGTGCCGCGGTTCCAGGAGGCGTCGAACTCCTCGCCGGTGGAGAAGGCCACGCCCACGTAGTGGACGGAGACGGTGGCGCCCGCCTCGGCCACCGCGCCGTCGCCTTCCCAGATGTCCTTGATCTCCAGGTCGGCCGGCGGCTCGCCACCCGGGAAGTCGATCTCGGGCTTCTCGATGCTCACTGACTTGCTCCTCTTACTGATGAACTGGGCAACCGGGACAGTCTTACATCTTCGCCAGGATGTCCACGGCGAAGACCAGCGTGGACTTCGCCGGAATCGTCTGCTGCGCCTTGTCGCCGAACCCCTGGTCCGGCGGGATGACGAGAAGCACGCGGCTGCCGATCTTCTTGCCGACCAGACCGTTCTTGAGCCCCTTCAGGGTGACCTGGGCGAGGGGGAAGGTCTGCGTCTTGCCCGCGCTGTAGGTGCTGTCGAACGTCTTGCCGTCCTTCCACAGCAGACCCACGTAGTTCACGACGACGCTGTCGGTGTCCTTCACGACGTCGCCCTTGGACTCCAGGATGTAATTGGAGACGAGCTTCTTCGGCGGGTCGATCTTGGTCGGGATCGTGACCTTGGGAGCCTTGCCGTCCGTGTTGGTGCCGACCTTCGGCAGGTCGACGTTGTCCTGGGCGACCTCGGTGCCCTTGGCGGACGCCGGGATCTGCGTCGCCTTCAGAACATCGACGACGAAGACGAGCGTGGCGTTCGGCTTGATGTCACCCTGGCCCTGCGCTCCGTAACCGAGCTCCGGCGGAATGACCAGCTGGACCCGGCTGCCGACCTTCTGACCGGCGAGGCCCTTGTCCCAGCCCTGGATCACCATGCCGGCGCCGAGGGTCAGATCGAACGGCTGCTTGCGGTCGAAGCTGTTGTCGAACGGCTTGTCGGAGTCCCAGGCCTGGCCGAGGTAGTTGACCTGGATCGCGTCGCCGTTCTTGAGCGTGGCGCCGTCACCCTCGCTGATGACCCTGGTCTTCAGCTCCTTGGGCGGGTTCCCGGTCCCCTTGGCCAGGGTGGGCTTCTCGCCGAACTTCGCGCCCGCGGTGATTGCGGGGAACCCGTCCTTGGACGCGGCGGAAGGGGAAACGGAAGCGGAAGCGGAGCCCTTTTCGTTACCGCAGGCTGCTGTCAGCAGCAACAGGGGGACGACAAGAAGGCCGGCAAGTCGGCGCACTGGTTCCTCAGATCTCAGACGGCAGTTTGCTTGAGTCCCCGACACTCTAGGGCGTACGCAGGGCCCCGTACGAGGAACGTACGGGGCCCGCGTCGCGTCGGAGTCCGGGAATTCCTGTCGCCGGCTCACATACCCGCGATCAGCTTCTCCACCCGGTCGTCCACCGAACGGAACGGGTCCTTGCACAACACTGTGCGCTGCGCCTGGTCGTTGAGCTTGAGATGGACCCAGTCGACGGTGAAGTCCCGCCGCTGCTCCTGGGCCCTGCGGATGAAGTCCCCGCGCAGCCGCGCCCTGGTCGTCTGCGGGGGCACGGACTTGCCCTCGAAGATCTTCAGGTCGTTGCAGACACGGGCGGCCTGCCCCTTGCGCTCCAGCAGGTAGTACAGGCCGCGACGGCGGTGGATGTCGTGGTACGCGAGGTCTATCTGGGCGACCCGCGGATGCGACATCGTCATGTTGTGCTTGGCGCGGTACCGCTCGATGAGCTTGTACTTCATCACCCAGTCGATCTCGGTCTCGATCCGGTCGAGGTCCTCGGCCTCGACCGCGTCGAGCGTACGGCCCCACAGCTCCAGGACCTGGGCGACCGTTCCGGTGCGGATGCCGCGGCGGTCGACGAAGTCGACGGCCTTCTCGTAGTACTCGCGCTGCACCTCGATGGCGGATGCCTCACGGCCGCTGGCCAGGCGCACCTTGCGCTGCCCCGTGGTGTCGTGGCTGACCTCGCGGATCGCCCGGATCGGGTTCTCCAGCGTCAGATCCCGCATCACGGTGCCCGCCTCGATCATGCGGAGCACCAGATCGGTGGCGCCGACCTTGAGCAGCATCGTCGTCTCGGACATGTTGGAGTCACCGACGATGACGTGGAGGCGGCGGTACCGCTCCGCGTCCGCGTGCGGTTCGTCACGCGTGTTGATGATCGGGCGGGAGCGGGTCGTCGCGGAGCTGACGCCCTCCCAGATGTGCTCGGCACGCTGGCTGACGCAGTAGACGGCGCCCCGCGGGGTCTGCAGCACCTTGCCCGCACCGCAGATCAGCTGCCTCGTGACGAGGAAGGGAATGAGGATGTCCGCGAGCCGGGAGAATTCTCCGTGCCGCGCCACGAGATAGTTCTCATGACACCCGTAGGAGTTTCCCGCCGAGTCGGTGTTGTTCTTGAAGAGATAGACGTCGCCCGCGATTCCCTCCTCGTGCAGGCGGCGTTCGGCGTCGACGAGCAGACCTTCGAGAATGCGCTCGCCGGCCTTGTCGTGGGTGACCAGCTCGGTCAGGTTGTCGCATTCGGGGGTTGCATATTCCGGATGCGATCCCACGTCGAGGTAGAGGCGGGCGCCGTTCCGCAGAAAGACATTGCTGCTGCGGCCCCATGACACAACACGGCGGAAGAGGTAGCGCGCCACTTCATCAGGAGACAGTCGGCGCTGTCCCCTGAACGTGCACGTGACGCCGTACTCGTTCTCCAGCCCGAAAATGCGGCGGTCCATGACTGAACATTACGCCTGATGGCCTGAGCTGAAACCGGGTTCGACAGCACCGTTTCGATCATTTTCCGATCCCTGTACAGCAACTGCCCCACGCCCGGGAACTGCGAGGACCCTTCCCGTGGCCAGCAGAACCAGCAGCGCCGCCACCCCACCGGCCCCCGCGACGGCGAAGCTCCACGTCGTGCCGCCCAGTTCGACGGCCGGGCCCGCCGCGGCCGTTCCCGCCGCCGCGCCCACCCCGAACGTCGTCACGAGCCAGGAGAACGCCTCCGTCACCGTGCCCCGCGGGGCATGCCGGTCGACCACGATGAACGAGCAGGCGATCGCGGGCGCCAGAAAAACTCCGGCCACTGCCGCCAGAGCGGTCATGGCGACCACTCCCGGGGTCAGCATCAACGGCAGGTAGCCGAGCGCCAGCAGTGCGACGATGACCCGCAGCCGGCGCTCCGGAGCCCCGGCCCACTGCCGCGCCCCGTACACCGCACCGCCGACCAGCGCACCCAGCCCGAGCGCGGCCATCAGCCAGCCGTACACCGACTCCCGGCCGTGGTCGTCGGCGTACGCCACCCCGGCCACCGTGATGGAACCGAGCGCGAGCCCGACGAAGAAGAACGAACCGAGCAGCGCCAGCAGCCCCGGCGAACGCAGCGCGCCCAGCCAGTGCGCCTCCCGGGGCGCCGAACGCCAGGCGCGGGACGGCTCCGAGAGGACGACGGAGAGCGCCCCCAGAACCCCTATCGTGTTGATGACCAGCAGGGCGGCGGCGGGCGACCAGAGGGAGACGAGCAGCGTCACCAGCAGCGGGCCCACGGTGAACATGACCTCCTGCGCGACAGCGTCCATCGCGTACGCCCGGTGCACCCGGTCCTCACCGCCCAGGACGCTCGGCCACAGGGCCCGCAGACCGCCTTCCAGCGGCGGGGTGAAGACTCCGGCCACCATCACCGCGCCGTAGGCCAGCGGCAGCGACCCCAGGCCCACCAGGGCCAGCAGGGCCATGCCCAGCGCCGACACCACGGCGGCCGGGAGCTGGACGCGTGGCTGGCCGTACAGGTCCACGGCGCGGCCCAGCAGCGGCTGCCCGACCGCGGTGGACAGCCCGTACACGGCCGTGAGCGCGCCGGCGAGGGTGTAGCTGCCGCCCTCGGCCCGGGTGAACAGCACGATCGCGATGTGGGCGGTGCCGCTCGGCAGCCGCCCCACCAGGGTCCCCGTCAGCAAGCGGGCGGCGTGCCGCGCCCGGAGGATGTCCAGATATCCCGCGGCCATGTCCCGCCCCTCTCCTTCGGGCACTCTCCGGCACCTGAAGTTTTACGTATAACGTCGAGGTTCATACGTACCATGTGCCCAGTCCGCAGGTCCACCTCACGGCGCCTGCCCCCGTCCGGCCCGGAGGCCCCGAGTGACCAGCGCACCGCAGTCGCGTCCCGCCCCGCCCCGGCCCACCAGCCGCGATGTCGCGCGGGCCGCCGGGGTCTCGCAGGCCACCGTCTCCCTCGTGCTCGGCGACAAATGGCGCGGCCGGGTCTCCGAGGCCACCGCCGAACGCGTACGGCACGCCGCCCGCGGCCTCGGCTACCAGCCCAACCTCGCCGCCCGCAGCCTCCGCCTCGGCCGCACCAGGACCGCGCTTCTCGTCGTCCCCGCGCTCACCAGCGAGTTCTTCGCGCGCGTCTACACCGGCGCCGCCGCGGTCGCCGCCGAGCACGGCTTCGGGGTCGTCCTCTACCCGTCGCCCGAGGGCATCGGCCCGGCCAGGGACCCGTTCGCCTCGGCGCGCGCCTCGCTCGACGGGGTGATCGCCTCGTCCATGGCCGCCGGAGCCCTCGACGCGCTGCGCGGCGCCGGTCTGCCGTTGATCATGCTCGACAGCGACCCGGCGGACACCGGTGTCGCGGCCCACGTCAACCTCGACATCGCCGACGGCATGCGGCAGATCGCGGACCATCTGCTCGCGCTCGGCCACCGCCGCTTCGTCCACCTCGCGTCGGCGGTCGACTCCTGGACCTTCGCCGCCCGCGCCCGGGCCCTGCACGACGCGCTGAAGGCGGTGCCCGGCACCTCCGTACGGACCGTCGCGGCGATGCTCGACGTCCCCGCGGGCCGCGAGGCCACGGAGCGGGCGCTCGCCGCCCCCGGCCCCCGGCCCACCGCCCTCGTCTGCGACGACGACATCCTCGCCGCGGGCGCCTGCAAGGCCGCCCGCAGACTCGGGCTCCGTGTCCCCGACGACCTCTCCATCACCGGTTTCGACGATCTGGCCCTGGCCACGGCCGTCGAGCCGGAGCTCACCACCGTCCAGCTGCCCGCCGAGCAGGTCGGCGAACGCGGCATGGCCGCCCTGCTGGCGGTCCTGGACGGCCGCCCGGCCGAGCCCGGCAGCCTGCCCGTGCGACTGGTGGCACGCGGCTCCTCGGCGCCCCCGCCCGCGGACGGCCCGCGGACATGACGGTGCCCCGGCCCGCCGGGAGGGGCGGACCGGGGCACCGGAGGACTACTCCACGTCCCCACCGGAATCGGTGGACTTGGTGGGCTTGGTGGACTTGGTGGGCTTGGTGGGCTTGGTGACATCCGTCGTGCTCGCGGGAGACCCGGATTCCTCGCCGTCCTCGATGTCGGAGGGGGCGTCCGTCGGAGCGGCGCCGCCGTCCGCCTCCAGCAGCCGCGCCAGCTGCCGGCCGACGATCCGCTTGAACTTCCGCTGCTGCGGCCTCGTACGGTCCAGGACCGCGACCTCCAGCCGCTCCGCGGGGATCTCCCGCTCGCTGCCGTTGGGATCGCGGGACAGCGCCTGCACGGCCAGCTTGAGCGCCTCGGCGAGCGTCATCCCGTCACGGTGCCGCTGGTCCAGGAACGTGCTGATCTGCTCGGCGTTCCCGCCGACGGCGACCGAGCCGTGCTCGTCGACGATCGAGCCGTCGTGCGGCAGCCGGTAGATCTGGTCACCCTCCGGCTCGGCGCCCACCTCGGCGACCACCAGCTCCACCTCGTACGGCTTCTCGGCCGCACTGGAGAAGATGGTGCCCAGCGTCTGCGCATAGACGTTGGCCAGCCCACGGGCCGTCACATCGTCACGGTCGTAGGTGTATCCGCGCAGATCGGCGTAGCGCACCCCGCCGATGCGGAGATTCTCGTACTCGTTGTACTTGCCGGCGGCGGCGAAACCGATCCGGTCATAGATCTCGCTGAACTTGTGCAGCGCGCGGGACGGGTTCTCGCCGACGAACACAATGCCGTCGGCGTACTGCAGCACAACCAGGCTGCGACCACGGGCGATGCCCTTCCGGGCGTATTCCGCCCGGTCGGCCATGGCCTGCTGAGGTGAGACATAGAACGGCGTCGACACCGGTTATCCGTCCCTTTCTGTCAGTGACAAGAGCATCGAAGAAGCAGCGGAGCGACGGTCAGAGCAGCGCGGCGCGCGGGCCGTCGGGCTGTTCCAACCGGCGTTCCAGAATCGAGCGGGCGATCTCGGAGGATTCCGTCTCGTTCAGCTTCCGGAAGCCCTCGTCGGTGATGACGGTGACGATCGGATAGATCCGCCGGGCCACATCGGGACCGCCGGTCGCCGAATCGTCGTCCGCGGCGTCGTACAGCGCCTGGACGACCAGGGTGAGGGCCTGCGGCTCCGTCAGATCTTCGCGGTAGAGCTTCTTCATCGACCCACGGGCGAAGATCGACCCGGAGCCGGTGGCCGCGTAGCCGACCTCCTCGGAACGGCCGCCGGTGACGTCGTACGAGAAGATCCGGCCCTTCCCGCGGTCGATGTCGAAGCCGGCGAAGAGCGGCACGACGGCGAGGCCCTGCATGGCCATCGCCAGATTGCTGCGGATCATCGTGGAGAGCCGGTTCGCCTTGCCCTCCAGGGAGAGCTGGGCGCCCTCGACCTTCTCGAAGTGCTCCAGCTCCAGCTGGAAGAGCTTGACCATCTCCACGGCCAGTCCGGCCGTACCGGCAATGCCCACCGCCGAATACTCGTCGGCCGGGAAGACCTTCTCGATGTCGCGCTGCGCGATCATGTTGCCCATGGTCGCCCGCCGGTCGCCGGCCAGGACCACACCGCCGGGGAACGTCGCCGCGACGATGGTCGTCCCGTGCGGCGCCTCGATGGCCCCCTGCAGGGGCGGCAGGTTCCGGTTGCCCGGGAGCAGCTGGGGAGAATGGTCGGACAGGAAATCCATGAACGAAGAGGATCCCGGCGTCAGGAAGGCAGCTGGTAGACGCCCGGTGCTACGAGTGTTGGCTTCCACGCGTTTCCCTCCAGGTATGCGACGGCCTGCGCGAGGTGTCGGGATCGTCTCCCAACGTGCCGATGGCCGACTTGCAGTTGATGCGGTTACGCCACGGACCCTACCCGGCCCGTGGCAGTGATCCACATGAACTGCGGGGGCGGCCGCACCGCACGCGGTGCCGCTTGTGCCCGCGCGGCACGGGCCGACTTCGCCCGCACCGCGCACGCCTCTCCGCTCCCCCGCGTCCACATCTGTGAACTACTGTCCACCCTTTTGGACAAATGACCTCACGAAGTCTTCCGCGTTCTCTTCGAGTACGTCATCGATCTCGTCCAGAACCGAGTCGACATCGTCGCTCAGCTTCTCCTGGCGCTCCTTGAGGTCCTCGGACGCCTGCGCGTCCTGCGCCTGCTCCTCGACCTCCTCCGTGGAGCGCGTCGCCTTCTGCTGTCCGCCGCCGGTGTCCTTGGTCGCCATATAGCTCACCCCGCTCGGTTCGAAGCACTTGATCAAACCCTACCCACGGGGTCCGACATTGGCCCGGTACTTGTCCAGACTTCCGGGGGTCATCCCGATGATTCCCCGATCGCGGCCCTTTCAGCCGCCCGACAGCACCTGGACCAGTTCTTCCGCCGTGCGGCAGCGGTCCAGGAGCTCCTTGACGTGATTACGGGTGCCCCGGAGCGGTTCCAGGGTGGGCACCCGCTGCAGCGAGTCATGGCCCGGCAGATCGAAGATGACCGAGTCCCAGGAGGCCGCGGCCACGTCGTCGGCGTACTGCTCCAGGCAGCGGCCGCGGAAGTAGGCCCTGGTGTCCTCCGGAGGCCCCGTACGGGCCTTCTCGACGTCACCGTCGTCCAGCAGGCGCTTCATCTTGCCGCGGGCCGCCAGGCGGTTGTACAGGCCCTTCTCGGCCCTCACGTCGGCGTACTGGAGATCCACCAGGTGCAGCCGCGCCGCGTCCCAGTCGAGACTGTCACGACGGCGGTAGCCCTCCATGAGTTCCCGCTTGGCGATCCAGTCGAGCTCGCCGGACAGGCTCATCGGATCGTTCTCCAGCCGGTTGAGGGTGTCCTCCCAACGGACCAGGACGTCCTTGGTCTGCTCGTCGGCGTCCGCCCCGTACCGCTCCTCGACGTACTTGCGGCCCAGCTCGAAGTACTCCATCTGAAGCTGTACCGCGGTGAGCGTACGGCCGCTGCGCAGCGTGATCAGGTGCTTCAGCGTCGGGTCGTGGGAGACGTGGTGCAGCGTGCGCACCGGCTGGTCGACCGCGAGATCGACATTGATGAAGCCGTCCTCGATCATGGAGAGGACCAGGGCGGTGGTGCCGAGCTTGAGGTAGGTGGAGATCTCCGAGAGGTTCGCGTCGCCGATGATCACATGGAGCCGGCGGTACTTCTCCGCGTCGGAGTGCGGTTCGTCGCGGGTGTTGATGATGGGGCGCTTGAGGGTGGTCTCCAGGCCGACCTCGACCTCGAAGTAGTCGGCGCGCTGACTGATCTGGAAGCCGTGCTCGTGGCCGTCCTGGCCGATTCCCACGCGTCCCGCGCCGGTGACCACCTGGCGGGAGACGAAGAACGGGGTCAGATGGCGCACGATGTCGGAGAAGGGGGTTTCCCGCTTCATCAGGTAGTTCTCGTGCGTGCCGTACGAAGCGCCCTTGTTGTCGGTGTTGTTCTTGTAGAGGTGGATCGGCTGGGCGCCGGGCAGCTGGGCCGCGCGCTCGGCCGCTTCGGCCATGATGCGCTCGCCGGCCTTGTCCCAGAGGACCGCGTCCCGCGGATTGGTGACCTCCGGGGAGCTGTATTCGGGGTGCGCGTGGTCGACGTAGAGGCGGGCCCCGTTGGTAAGGATGACGTTGGCGAGGCCGATGTCCTCGTCGGTGAGCTGGCTGGAGTCCGCGGTCTCGCGGGCGAGGTCAAACCCTCGCGCGTCCCGCAGCGGGTTCTCCTCCTCGAAGTCCCAGCGGGCGCGGCGCGCCCGGTGCATCGCCGCCGCGTAGGCGTTGACGATCTGGGACGAGGTGAGCATGGCATTGGCGTTGGGGTGGCCGGGGACGGAGATCCCGTACTCCGTCTCGATGCCCATTACTCGCCGTACGGTCATGCGGCCCTCCTTGCCCGGCGGCGCTCCCTTGAGGGGCGGCGCTCAAGTACCGCTGCTTGTCGGTGCGCGTGCGCTGCCCGTCCACGCACTGCGCGACCGGGCGGTACGCAAGAGCCTAGAGCGCCTCTGTGCTGGTGGGGAGATCAATTACGTCATTGCTGCGGTGTCGTGCGAGCTGTCCGGAAAGCGACCGGCTGCGGATGCCCGGCCGGGCATCCGCAGCCGGTCCGCGTTCTACAGGTACTGTCCGGTATTCGCCACCGTGTCGATGGAGCGACCGGTGTCCGCGCCCTGCTTTCCGGTGACGAGCGTGCGGATGTAGACGATCCGCTCGCCCTTCTTGCCGGAGATGCGGGCCCAGTCGTCCGGGTTCGTGGTGTTCGGCAGGTCCTCGTTCTCCTTGAACTCGTCCACGCATGCCTGGAGGAGATGGGAGACGCGAAGGCCCTTATGGCCCTGGTTGAGGAAGTCCTTGATGGCCATCTTCTTGGCCCGGTCGACGATGTTCTGGATCATCGCGCCGGAATTGAAGTCCTTGAAGTAGAGGACTTCCTTGTCGCCGTTGGCGTACGTGACCTCGAGGAAGCGGTTCTCCTCGGACTCGGTGTACATCCGCTCGACGACGGACTGGATCATCGCGTGCGTGGCAGCTTCCTTGGAGCCGGTGTGCTCCGCGAGGTCGTCCGCGTGCAGGGGCAGCGAAGGCGTGAGGTACTTCGCGAAGATGTCCTTCGCGGCCTCCGCGTCGGGGCGCTCGATCTTGATCTTCACATCGAGGCGGCCGGGGCGCAGGATCGCGGGGTCGATCATGTCCTCGCGGTTGGAGGCGCCGATGACGATGACGTTCTCCAGGCCCTCGACGCCGTCGATCTCGGCGAGCAGCTGGGGAACGATGGTGTTCTCCACGTCCGAGCTGACGCCGGATCCCCGGGTGCGGAAGAGGGACTCCATCTCGTCGAAGAAGACGATGACGGGGGTGCCCTCGCTCGCCTTCTCGCGGGCGCGCTGGAAGACGAGGCGGATGTGCCGCTCCGTCTCGCCGACGTACTTGTTGAGGAGTTCAGGGCCCTTGATGTTGAGGAAGTAGCTCTTGCCCGCGGGCTGGCCGGTGACTTCGGCGACCTTCTTGGCAAGGGAGTTGGCCACTGCCTTGGCGATGAGTGTCTTGCCGCAGCCGGGCGGCCCGTAGAGCAGGATGCCCTTCGGCGGCCGCAGTTCGTGCTCCTTGAAGAGGTCGGGGTGGAGGTAGGGGAGCTCGACCGCGTCCCGGATCAGCTCGATCTGGTCGCCCAGGCCGCCGATCTTGTCGTAGTCGATGTCCGGTACCTCTTCGAGGACGAGCTCTTCGACCTCGCTCTTGGGGACCACTTCGTAGACGTAGCCGGACCTGGGTTCGAGCAACAGGGCGTCGCCGGGGCGGATGGTGGCGTCCAGCAGCGGCTCCGCGAGCCGTACCACCCGTTCCTCGTCGGTGTGCCCGATGACCAGGGCGCGCTCGCCGTCCTCGAGGATTTCCTTGAGGGTGACGATGTCCCCGGCCCGCTCGAATTCCATGGCGTCGACCACGTTGAGCGCTTCATTGAGCATGACTTCCTGGCCGCGCCGGAGGTCGTCGAGCTCGACGCTGGGGCTGACATTCACCCGGAGTTTCCGGCCTCCGGTGAAGATGTCGCAGGTGCCGTCCTCGTTGCCCTGCAAGAACACGCCGAAACCGGCCGGCGGCTGTGCGAGCCGGTCTACTTCTTCCTTGAGGGCCACGATCTGGTCGCGGGCCTCGCGGAGCGTGTTGGCGAGCCGCTCGTTCTGCGCGGAGACGCCTGCCAGGTTGGTCTGCAACTCGACGATCCGCTCTTCGAGAATCCTCGTATGGCGCGGAGAGTCGGCGAGCTTACGTCGCAGGACGGCGATTTCCTGCTCGAGATAGGCGACCTGGCCGGCTGGGTCTTCGGACCCCCGCCCGGGCCGGATGCCGCGGTTGATGTCGTCGTCGTGGGCTGCCACGGTCCTCACCTCCTCCAAGGGGAGCTGGACGCTTCCTGACCCTACCTGGGTGGGTGATGATTGAAACCCCTAGATCACAAAGACTGCGGGGCGTGTCCGATCTTCACCCTTGCGTTCCCCCTCGTGAGAGGGGAATACCCACCCTTCAACATCGGAAAGCGGCCGGTTGTATCGTCGAACCGTTCAACACCCGTCAGGGCTGGCTTCTTTTGGTTCGGATACGCAGGGAACGGCAGGAGAAATGACCGTGCAGCAGGACGCTCCCACCGGCAGCGACACTCAGGACCTGGAGGTGTGGATCGACCAGGATCTGTGCACGGGGGACGGGATCTGCGTGCAATACGCACCCGAGGTGTTCGAGCTGGACATCGACGGCCTGGCGTATGTGAAGAGCGGCGACGACGAGCTGCTGCAGGACAAGGGCGCGGCCACGCCAGTACCGCTTCCGCTGCTTCAAGATGTTGTGGATTCGGCCAAGGAGTGCCCGGGCGACTGTATCCATGTACGTCGCGTTTCGGACAGGGTCGAGGTGTACGGTCCCGAGGCCGCCTGATCCGGCGGTTCCGGGCGGGCGGGCACGCGCGGTGACCGCTCAGGCACTGCCGGGGCCGGCCTGGGTGGTGCGGACGAAGGCGCCGCCCTGCCACCGCCAGGTGACCTTTTCCTGCTCGTCGGGACAGCAGCGGGGTACGTCGGCCGAGGAATAGCCGAGCAGCGTGGCGGAGACGGCTCCGTCACGCACCGCGAAATCTCCGATGCTCATCTGCTGAGCGGGGTCCACCAGGGTCGCCACGATCCGGGGTGTGGCCCCGCTTCCCTGCGTGAGGACGTAGACGCCGCTGGGCGGGGTGCCGGATCCGGCCGCGCAGCGGACCACGGCGACGGTCTCGGGACGGCCGTCACCGTCGAGGTCGCCGGGCGCCTGTTGGGCCACGGTGTTCCCCATCCCGCCGCATTCCAGCGGGTAGGACGCCCGCTCCGGATCGGGTGCGGCAACGGGCGCGGTGCCGTGCTGCGCGGTGGTCCGGTGGGGGGTCGAGGCGGAGGCGGTGGGGTCCGGCTGGAGCATGCCGGCTGCCGCGATGACAGCGGCCATCGCTGTCGCGGTGGCGAGCCAGTGGAGCGGCGTGGTGTCGGTGTGCGCGAGGTCCGGAAGCTCGGAGGTCTGCACGCGGGATGTCTCCTGTGGTTCCTGTGGATCGAGGATGCCTGGGTGGGCGGTGCCGCCGGCGGGACGTCCGCGGCGCGTGGGGTGGCCAGCATCGTGCCACACCTCACAGAACAGGGGAACGGTGGGGTCGGCCACGGATGCGTGTCCGTACAGGCAACGAGGAGGCGCCGCCGCCGAGTTCCCGGGTCGGTCCGAGAACTCCGCGGCGGCGCCGGTACGTTGTGCGGCTCAGCCGCGGGAGGAGCCGCTCTGGCTGCCGGGACCGTCGTAGTCCTCGCCGTAGGCGCCCTTGGCGGGGCGGCGGCGGCGCAGCGGGGCCTCCACACCGTCGGCCAGGCGGCGGGCGGTGACGAGGAAGCCGGTGTGGCCGATCATGCGGTGGTCCGGGCGGACGGCCAGGCCCTCGACGTGCCAGTTGCGGATCATCGATTCCCAGGGCTGCGGTTCGGCGAAGCAGCCGATCTCGCGGATCGACTCGACGGTCCGCGCGAGCTGCGTGGTGGTCGCGACGTACGCGCAGAGGATGCCACCGGGCACGAGCGCCTTGGAGACGGCCTCCAGGCACTCCCAGGGGGCGAGCATGTCGAGGATGACACGGTCGACGTCGGTGTCCGAGAGGTTGTCCTGGAGGTCGCCGACGGTGAGCTGCCAGGCGGGGTGCGGTTCGCCGAAGTAGCGTTCCACGTTCTGCTGGGCGATCTCGGCGAAGTCCTCGCGGCGCTCGTAGGAGTGCAGCATGCCCTGGTCGCCGATGGCGCGCAGCAGGAAGGTGGAGAGCGAGCCGGAGCCGACGCCGGCTTCCACGACGCGGGCGCCGGGGAAGATGTCGGCGAAGGCCAGGATCTGCCCCGCGTCCTTGGGGTAGACCACGGCGGCGCCGCGGGGCATGGACAGGACGTAGTCGGGGAGCAGGGGGCGCAGCGCGAGATAGGCGACGTTTCCCGTGGTTCGGACAACACTGCCCTCGGGGGCACCGATCAGCTCGTCGTGCGGGAAAGAACCCTTGTGGGTGTGGAAGTTCTTTCCGGCTTCGAGCGTGAAGGTGTAGTGGCGTCCCTTGGGATCGGTGAGCTGGACCTGGTCCCCGACCTTGAAGGGCCCGCGTCGGCGGGCGGCACCGGTCGGTTCAGACATGTGACCAGCGTACCGGTGATTTCCGGGGCTCCGACCGCGAGGCGGCGCGGACGCCGGGCGGTCAGGCGGCGGGCCTGGCCAGGGCGGCGACGAAGGCCCGTTCGACATCGGCGGTGGACAGCACGCCGTAGATCTCCCCGGTCTCCTCCAGGACGAGGTACTCGGTGGCGGGATTGGCCTTGAGACGGTCCAGGAGTGCTTCACCGGCCAGCTCGGCGGAGATCTTCATGCCCTCCGTGAGGTCCTGGGCGAGCCCGCTGACGGCGACCCAGGGGCGGCGGTGTTCGGGAATGGAGACGATGGCCGTTTCGCGGACGACGCCCGTGGGTTCGCCGTGTCCGTCGACGACGACGAGGGCGCGGGCGCCCGCGTCGTTGGCGCGGCGCAGGGCCTCGGAGAGCGGGGTGTCCGCCCCCACGGGGACGGCGCGCCGGGTGAGGGTGCGGGCGCGCAGTTCGGGGAGGTGTTCGCGCAGCCGGGCCATGCGCAGGCTGTTGCCCGCTCCGGTCCAGATGATGGCGGCGAGGATGGCGGCGAGCAACGCGTCGGTGACCGTGTCCATGCCGCTGAGGTCCCGGGGGTTGTTCCCGAAGAAGCCGGTGTGGGTGAGCAGCGGGAGGCCGATGAGGGTGACGACGGCGAGGGCGCGGCCGACCCAGGCGGCGGCGACGGTGCCGCTCATCGGCCGGCCGGTGATCTTCCAGACGACGGCGCGGAGCATCCGTCCGCCGTCGAGCGGGAGGCCGGGCAGGAGGTTGAAGGCGGCCACCAGAAGGTTGGAGATCATCAGTCCGGCGAGGAGGACACCGGGCACGGTGCCGGGTTCGACGAACTTCATCCCGGCGTAGAAGAGGCCGGCGAGCACCAGGGAGAGCAGGGGGCCGACGAAGGCGAGCAGGAATTCGCGGCCGGGGGTCTCGGACTCCTTCTCGATCTCGGAGACGCCGCCGAAGAACTGGAGCTGGATGCGGCGCACCGGCAGCTTGTAGTGCAGTGCGACGACCGTGTGGGCGAGTTCGTGGACGAGTACGGAGGCGTAGAAGGCGATCGCGAAGAACAGGGAGACCAGATAGCGCGCGGCGCCGAGCTCGGGCAGCACCCGTTCGAGCTGGCCGCCGAAGACCCAGGTGATCAGTGCGGCCACGACGAACCAACTGGGTGCTACGTACACGGGCACACCGAACGGACGGCCCATGAGAAGGCCGCCTCCGGGCTCTTCGGGGCGCCGCGGCTCGCCCTTGTCGGGGCCGGTGCCGGGGGCTGTTCCCCCCGTACCGGGCTGCGGCCGCCCGCTGTCGCCGCTCTCGTCCACGAGGTCCCTTCGGTCGGTGCCGGTCGGCACGATCATGCAGTGTTCGAGGGTGTGTGGTCGATGGTATGCCGCCGGCTGTCAGTGGCGGGCCGTAGGGTCTTCGACATGACGTCCCTGCCGCGGCCCCCTCGGCCGCCTTCGTCCCTGTCGCCGTCGCGGGCGAGCGATTTCATGCAGTGTCCTCTGCTGTACCGCTTCCGGGTCATCGACAAACTGCCGGAGAAGCCCAGCGAAGCGGCCACCCGGGGCACGCTGGTGCACGCGGTGCTGGAGCGGCTCTTCGACAACCCGGCCGCGGAGCGCACGGCCGGCCGGGCCAATTCGCTGATCCCCGCCCAGTGGGACCGGCTGCTGGAGTCGAAGCCGGAGCTGTCGGAGCTGTTCGCGGAGGACGCCGGGGGCGAGCGGCTGTCGCGCTGGCTCTCGGAGGCGGAGAGCCTGGTGGAGCGGTGGTTCTCGCTGGAGGATCCGACACGGCTGGAGCCCGCCGAGCGGGAACTGTTCGTCGAGACGGAGCTGGAGTCGGGGCTGCGGTTGCGCGGGGTGATCGACCGGATCGATGTGGCGCCCACGGGTGAGGTCCGGATCGTCGACTACAAGACGGGGAAGGCGCCGCGTCCGGAGTACGCGGAGGGTGCGCTCTTCCAGATGAAGTTCTACGCCCTGGTGATCTGGCGGCTGAAGGGTGTGGTGCCGCGGCGACTCCAGCTCGTCTATCTCGGCAGCGGCGACATCGTGACGTACGACCCGGTGGTGGCGGATCTGGAGCGGGTCGAGCGGAAGCTGCTGGCGCTCTGGGACGCGATCCGGCTGGCGACCGAGACGGGCGAGTGGCGGCCCCGGCCGACGAAGCTCTGCGGCTGGTGCGACCACCAGTCGGCCTGTCCTGAATTCGGCGGCACTCCCCCGGTTTATCCGTTGTCCGTACGCCCGGCGGAATCGGAGCAGGATGTCCAGGGCAGAATGGATCCGGTCCATGCCGAGGCCGCCCGGCCTGTGGCCCTGGAAGGACCTTGAGGAGACCCTGTGGCTATCCGCGTCCTACTGGTCGACGACCAACCGCTGCTGCGCACCGGCTTCCGGATGATTCTGGAGGCGGAGGGGGATCTCGCGGTGGTGGGCGAGGCCGGTGACGGTCTCCAGGCTCTCGACCAGGTGCGGGCGCTGCAGCCCGATGTGGTGCTGATGGACATCCGCATGCCGCGGATGGACGGCGTCGAGGCGACGCGTCAGATCACCGGTCCGGGCCGGGACGGTCCGGCGAAGGTGCTGGTGCTGACCACGTTCGATCTCGACGAGTACGTGGTGGAGGCGTTGCGCGCCGGTGCCAGCGGCTTCCTGTTGAAGGACGCTCCGGCCAACGAGCTGGTGCAGGCGATCCGTGTGGTCGCGGCGGGCGAGGCGATGCTCGCTCCGAGCATCACCCGCAGGCTGCTCGACAAGTACGCGGACCATCTGCCGTCCGGCGAGGAGCCGGTGCCCGACACCCTGCACACGCTGACGGACCGTGAGGTCGAGGTGCTGAAACTGGTGGCGCGCGGCCTGTCGAATGCGGAGATCGCCGCGGATCTGTTCGTCAGTGAGACGACGGTCAAGACGCATGTCGGCCATGTGCTGACCAAGCTCGGCCTGCGGGACCGGGTGCAGGCGGCTGTGTACGCGTACGAGAGCGGCCTGGTGCGCCCCGGCGCCCAGTGAGCGGACGACCGGCCGGCGGACCGGGAAGCAGCCGGTGTGTGCCCCGGCCGGGTGCGGCCGGGGCGTCGTCCGTGCTCAGGCGGTGCCGTCGGCGAGCTCCCAGAGCTGGAGGTCGGCGGATGAGTTGACCGCCCATTCGACGCCGGTGAGGCCTTCGCGGGAGGCGACGTACTGCTTGCCCTGCCAGATCGGCAGTACGGGGACGTCCTGGGCAACGATGTCCTGGAGTCGCTGGAAGGTCTTGGCCGAGGCGCTGCGGTCGGACTCCCGGCGGGACTGCGGGATGAGCGTCTTCCGGACCAGGTCCGACTTGTAGGGCGAGTTGAGGAAGTTGTTCCTGTCGAGGAACGGCGCCGTGAAGTTGTCGGGGTCCGGGAAGTCGGGGAACCAGCCCATGCCGTAGACGGCGTAGTCGCCGCGCACCTGCGCGGGGCGGTACGTCTCCCAGGCGGTGCCCTGGACGGTGACGTCGAACAGCCCGGTGTCGTTGAACTGCTTCTTCAGGGCTTCGAATTCGGTGGCCGTGCCGGTGCCGAAGTGGTCCGTCGTGTAGTGCAGGGTGAGCTTCACCGGAGTGTCGATGCCCGCGGCGCGCAGGATCGCCGCGGCCTTCGCGGTGCTGGGCTCGCCGTACCTGTTGTAGAACGAGTTGGAGTGCGCGGTGATGCCGGACGGGATCAGCGAGTACAGCGGCTCGGCCGTGGTGCCGTACACCTTGCTCGCGATCTCACCCCGGTCGATGACCTGGGCCATGGCCTGGCGTACGGCCTTGTTCTTCACGGCCGGGTCCTTGGTGTCGAAGCCGAGGAAGCGGACGGCGAGACCGGGCATCTCGGTGAGCTTGATGCCGCTCTCGGGGTTTTCGAGCAGCCGCCGGGACTGCTCGGGCGACATGGTGCGGGTCATCATGTCGATCTTCTTGCCGTCGAGGGCTTTTCCCATCGCCTTGGCGTCGGGGAAGAGGTCCAGTTCGACCTCGTCGTTCCGCACCTTCAGATCGCCCTTGTAGTACGGGTTCCTGGTGAAGAGGACCTTGACGACCCGATGGTGCTCGACTTCCGGCTTCATGGTGTATGGACCGGAGCCGTCCACCTGGAATCCGGTGCGTGCGGACTTCGCGGCGTACTTGCTCCGCGGCACGATCCCGGCGACCGGGGTGGCGAGCTTGTACGGGAATGTGGCGTCCGGCGTGCGGAGGTGGAAGATGACCTCCCGCTCGCCCCGCGTCTCGACGGTGTCGATGTTGGCGAGCAGGGCGACGGGCCCGTTGGCCGTGTTGATGCGGATGACGCGGTCGATGGAGTACTTCACGTCATCGGCGGTGATCGGCTTGCCGTCGGCGAACTTCAGGCCGGCGCGCAGTTTGCAGCGGTAGCTCTCGTTCTGGGTGTCCGTGAAGGTGCAGCTCTCGGCCGCTTCGGGGACCGGCTCGCCGCCGCCGCGCGGCACATGCGTCAGGGTCTGCACGGTCTGCCGGAGCACGTTCCACACGCCCGCTTCGTAGCCGATGGCGGGGTCGAGCGGTGCGGGGTTGTCCTTGGAGGTCACGAACTGGTCCGTGATGCCGACAACGATGGCGGCCCTGCCATCGCTCCCGTCACCCGACGCGCCGCAGGCGGCGAGTGCCGGTGCGAGCAGGCCGACGACGGCCGGCAGCACCAGAGTCTTGCGGTTCATCGTGGACGCTCTCCCTCATCCCGGCATGGAGAAAACGACATTAGCGGGCGGCGTCGACAATGCCGGACCAGATATGCCCGGTGTGTAATCAGACGGTGATGGGAATTACCGGCGAGCCGTTTTTCCCGGCCGGGAGGGTTTCGTACGAGAAGCCATCAACCAGGACACTTCGACACCCCGAATCGGGCACCTCGGGCGATCCCGAAAGGCCCTCCCCGTAATTCGGGTGACAAAGGTCACGCCCGAGCCTCTTTCTTTCCTTTGCCGTGCGCCCGGCTTGCACACACGTGCGCACGACAGAAAATGCACCATCCGATGCCGAGAGTTTTTCGGTTTATTCACAGAAACACTCTCGGTACGTGGATCACCGCATTCCCGTGACCAGCCCCCGGAGAAATGCGAGGTCGACTTCTTCGAGCGAACGTACGACCACACGGCCGGACGCCGGGGCGATCGGTGCGACGGACGGTACGGCGACCACCCGGCAGCCCGCGGCCTCCGCGGCCGCGACTCCGGTCGCGGTGTCCTCGATGACCGCACACCGCTCGGGCTCGGCCCCGAAGCCGGACGCGGCGGTGAGATAGGGCTCCGGGTGCGGCTTCGTACGAGCGACCTCGTCGCCCGCGACGGTCAGGGAGAAGTGGTGGTGACCCACCGAGTCCAGCACCCGGTCGATGATCCGACGATGCGAGGCGGAGACCAGGGCGGTGGGAATCTCGTGCCTGGCCAGTTCGGCCAGCAGCCGTGCCGCACCCGGCATCAGCGGCACACCGCGGCCGATGCGCTCCTCGAAGCGGTCGTTGAGCAGCACGGTGAGTTCGGTGAGGGTGATGTCCGCGCCGGTCACATCCATGAGGTAGCCGGCGCTGCGGGTCATCGGCCCGCCGACCACCACGTCCCGCCATGCCTCGTCGAGCTGGTGCCCGAGCGCGGCGAAGACCTCCACCTCGGCGTCCCACCAGAAGCCCTCGGTGTCGACGAGGGTGCCGTCCATGTCGAGAAGGACGGCCTGCAGGGCGGCGCCTTCGGCCGTGCGGGTCATGGACGCGGGAACCGTGCTGGTCATCCGGCACACCTTCCGTAAGGGACGAGAAGGCCGGCCGCCATTTCCCGTGGGAAGGACGACCGGCCTGCACTGGACCGACCAGTGTACGACTTGTTCTGCTACGTCGCGTTGAACACCGTCTTACCGCGCGTTGAAGTACTTCGCCTCCGGGTGATGGATGACGATCGCGTCGGTGGACTGTTCCGGGTGCAGCTGGAATTCCTCCGAGAGCTGCACACCGATCCGCTCCGGCTGGAGCAGCTCGGCGATCTTCGCCCGGTCCTCCAGGTCGGGGCAGGCGCCGTAGCCGAGGGAGAAGCGCGCGCCGCGGTACTTCAGCGCGAACATGTCCTCGACATCGGCCGGGTCCTCGCCGCCGAAGCCGAGCTCGGAGCGGACGCGGGCGTGCCAGTACTCGGCGAGGGCCTCGGCCAGCTGTACGGACAGGCCGTGCAGCTCCAGGTAGTCGCGGTAGGAGTTGGCCTCGAAGAGCTTGGCGGTCTCCCCGCCGATCTTCGAACCGACGGTGACGACCTGGAGGCCGATCACATCCGTCTCGCCGGACTCCTCGGGGCGGAAGAAGTCCGCGAGGCAGAGGCGGCGGCCGCGGCGCTGGCGCGGGAAGGTGAAGCGGGTGCGCTCGGAGCCGTCCTCGTGGAGCAGGATCAGGTCGTCGCCCTTGGAGACACAGGGGAAGTAGCCGTAGACGACGGCGGCTTCCAGCAGGTTCTCGGTGTGCAGCTTGTCGAGCCAGCCGCGCAGGTGCGGGCGGCCCTCGGCCTCGACCAGTTCCTCGTACGTCGGTCCGTCCCCGGCGCGGGCCTGCTTGAGGCCCCACTGGCCCTTGAAGAGCGCGCCCTCGTCCAGCCAGGACGCGTACTCCTTGAGCTGGATGCCCTTGACGACCCGGGTGCCCCAGAAGGGGGGCTCGGGGACCGGATTGTCGATGGCGACGTCGGAGCGGACGCCCTCCTCCGGCTCGTCGACCTCCAGGACCGCCGTGTCCCGCTTGGGGACGCGGCGCTGCTTGAGTTCGGGGAGGACGGCGCCGGGCACGCCGCGCTTGACCGCGATCAGGGCGTCCATCAGGCGCAGCCCCTCGAACGCGTCACGGGCGTAGCGGACCTCGCCCTCGTAGATCTCGTGGAGGTCCTGCTCGACGTAGGCCCGGGTGAGGGCGGCGCCGCCGAGGATCACCGGGAAGTCGGCGGCCAGCTTGCGCTGGTTCAGCTCCTCCAGGTTCTCCTTCATGATCACGGTGGACTTGACCAGCAGGCCGGACATGCCGATGACGTCGGCGCGGTGCTCCTCGGCGGCCTCCAGGATCGCGGAGACGGGCTGCTTGATGCCGAGGTTCACGACGTTGTAGCCGTTGTTGGACAGGATGATGTCGACGAGGTTCTTGCCGATGTCATGGACGTCGCCGCGGACCGTGGCCAGGACGATGGTGCCCTTGCCCTCGGCGTCGGACTTCTCCATGTGCGGCTCCAGGTAGGCCACCGCGGTCTTCATGACCTCGGCTGACTGGAGCACGAACGGCAGCTGCATCTGGCCGGAGCCGAAGAGCTCACCGACGACCTTCATGCCTTCGAGCAGCGTGTCGTTGACGATGTTCAGGGCCGGGCGGGTCTGCAGGGCCTCGCCGAGGTCGGTCTCCAGGCCGTTCTTCTCGCCGTCGATGATGCGGCGCTGGAGGCGCTCGTCGAGCGGCAGCGCGAGGAGTTCCTCGGCCTTGCCGGCCTTCATCGACTTCGTGCTGACGCCCTCGAACAGCTCCATCAGCCTCTGGAGCGGGTCGTAGCCCTCGGCGCGGCGGTCGTGGATGAGGTCGAGCGCGACCTTCACCTGCTCTTCGTCGAGGCGCGCGATCGGCAGGATCTTGGAGGCGTGCACGATCGCCGAGTCGAGACCGGCCTTGACGCACTCGTCGAGGAAGACGGAGTTGAGGACGACGCGGGCGGCCGGGTTGAGGCCGAAGGAGATGTTGGACAGGCCGAGCGTCGTCTGTACGTCGGGGTGGCGCTTCTTCAGTTCGCGGATGGCCCCGATGGTGGCGATGCCGTCGCCGCGGGACTCCTCCTGACCGGTGCAGATCGTGAAGGTCAGGGTGTCGATGAGGATGTCCGACTCCTGGATGCCCCAGTTGCCGGTCAGGTCCGCGATGAGCCGCTCGGCGATGGCGACCTTGTGCTCGACGGTGCGGGCCTGGCCCTCCTCGTCGATGGTCAGGGCGATCAGCGCGGCGCCGTGCTCGGCGGCCAGCGCGGTGACCTTGGCGAAGCGGGACTCGGGTCCGTCGCCGTCCTCGTAGTTGATGGAGTTGAGGACGGCACGGCCGCCGAGCTTCTCCAGACCGGCGCGCAGGACAGGCAGTTCGGTGGAGTCGAGCACGATCGGCAGGGTGGAGGCGGTGGCGAAGCGGCCGGCCAGCTCCTCCATGTCCGCCACACCGTCGCGGCCCACGTAGTCGACGCAGAGGTCGAGCATGTGGGCGCCCTCGCGGATCTGGTCGCGGGCGATCTCCACGCAGTCGTCCCAGCGGCCCTCCAGCATGGCCTCGCGGAACTTCTTCGAGCCGTTGGCGTTCGTACGCTCACCGATCGCGAGGTACGAGGTGTCCTGGCGGAACGGGACGGTCTGGTAGAGGGATGCGGCGCCCGGCTCGGGGTGCGGGGTACGAGGGGTGACGGCGACGCCGCGGACCCGCTCGACGACCTGGCGCAGGTGCTCCGGGGTCGTACCGCAGCAGCCGCCGACCAGCGCGAGGCCGTACTCGCGGACGAAGGTCTCCTGGGCGTCGGCCAGTTCGGCCGGGGATAGCGGGTAGTGCGCGCCGTCCTTGCCGAGCACGGGGAGGCCGGCGTTGGGCATGCAGGAGAGCGGGATGCGCGAGTGGCGGGCGAGGTAGCGCAGGTGCTCGCTCATCTCGGCGGGGCCGGTGGCGCAGTTCAGGCCGATGAGGTCGATGCCGAGCGGTTCCAGGGCGGTGAGCGCCGCGCCGATCTCGGAGCCGAGCAGCATGGTGCCGGTCGTCTCGACGGTGACGGAACAGATCACCGGGAGGTCGGCCCCGGTGGCCGCCAGGGCGCGGCGGGCGCCGATGACGGAGGCCTTGGTCTGCAGCAGGTCCTGGGTGGTCTCGACCAGGAGGGCGTCGGCGCCGCCGGCGATCATGCCCTCGGCGTTCTGCTGGTAGGCGTCGCGGAGCTTGGTGTACGGGGCGTGGCCCAGCGTCGGCAGCTTCGTGCCCGGGCCCATGGAGCCGAGCACCCAGCGCTGCTGTCCGGTGGAGGCGGTGAATTCGTCGGCGACCTCGCGGGCGATGCGCGCGCCGGACTCGGAGAGCTCGAAGACCCGCTCGGCGATGTCGTACTCGCCCAGGGCCGCCAGGTTGGCGCCGAAGGTGTTCGTCTCGACGCAGTCCACGCCGACGGCGAAGTACTCCTGGTGCACGGAGCGCACGATGTCGGGGCGCGTGACGTTCAGGATCTCGTTGCAGCCTTCGAGGTTCTGGAAGTCCTCGAGGGTCGGGTCCTGTGCCTGGAGCATGGTGCCCATGGCACCGTCGGCCACCACCACCCGGGTGGCGAGTGCCTCGCGGAGGGCTTCGGCTCGGTTCCGGCTGTCGGCGGAAGGGGTCGGCGACGAGGCCATGGATGTACTCCCTGGGATGCGACGGCTGTCGGCTTTGCGGCTTCGGCGGAAGGCGCACCAGGCCAGCGTAGCCGGGCGGCGCCCGGGGCCGTCACTCCGTCCCACGGAACGGACGGCATGCTGTGCGGGGCGATGTCCGGATCGGTGTGGTGCAGCGGTTTTCCTGCGCGCCCGCGCACGGGTCGGCATCGACCGATAGTGTTCAGCATTGTCGAACCGAGGTGGAGGAGTACGGCGCGATGGCCAAGAACATCCAGTCGCTGGAGCGGGCGGCGGCGATGCTGCGCCTGCTGGCAGGTGGCGAGCGTCGGCTGGGGCTGTCCGACATCGCCTCTTCACTGGGCCTGGCCAAGGGCACCGCACACGGCATTCTGCGCACGCTCCAGCACGAGGGCTTCGTCGAGCAGGACACGGCGTCCGGCCGCTATCAGCTGGGCGCCGAGCTGCTGCGTCTGGGCAACAGCTATCTGGACGTCCACGAGCTGCGGGCGCGCGCGCTCGTCTGGACGGACGACCTGGCCCGTTCCAGCGGCGAGAGCGCCCATCTGGGGGTCCTGCACCAGCAGGGCGTCCTCATCGTCCACCACGTGTTCCGGCCCGACGACAGCCGGCAGGTCCTGGAGGTCGGGGCCATGCAGCCGCTGCACTCCACGGCCCTGGGCAAGGTGCTCTCGGCGTACGACCCGGTGGCGCACACCGAGGCGATGGAGGCCGAGCGGAGGTCCTTCACCCCGCACACCGTCACCGAGACGGCGGAGTTCGAGGCGATGCTCGACCTGATCCGGGCCCGCGGCTGGGCGGCCGACGTGGAGGAGACCTGGGAGGGCGTGGCCGCGGTGGCCGCCCCGATCCACGACCGGCGGCGGATGCCGGTCGGCGCGGTGGCCGTGACCGGCGCGGTGGAGCGGGTCTGCGCGGACGGGGAGCTGCGCCCCGAGCTGATCGCCGCGGTGCGGGACTGCGCCCGCGCGGTCTCCAGGGATCTGGGCGCCCGGCCCTTCTGACCGCGGCGGCGGGTGATCGCCGACGGCGACCCCGCCACCGCGGGCCGTCGGTAACGATCGAGTTATAGGCCACACAACCCTTGACGCGTGTTTCACCTGGGGGAAGCATTGCCGTTCACCGGTCGGCATTGTCGAACAGCTAACGGAATTTCACGTTAAGGTGTGACAGCGCCAAGAGCCGGAAAACGCCCTCACGTGAGGGCGCGGACCACCGGAGGGACCCGGGGTTCGGCTTCCCTGGACGAAGGACAAAGGAGTCGCGGGTGTCCAGCTCCGACATCTTCATCGGCGAGACCATAGGTACCGCCGTACTCATCCTGCTCGGCGGCGGTGTCTGTGCGGCCGTCACTCTCAAGCGCTCCAAGGCGCAGAACGCCGGCTGGCTCGCCATCACCTTCGGGTGGGGTTTCGCCGTGCTGACCGGCGCTTATCTGGCCGGCGGCGTGTCCGGCGCGCATCTCAATCCGGCGGTCACGATCGGTCTCGCGATCGAGGGCGGCACCAAGTGGAGCGACGTACCGCTGTACCTCGGCTCCCAGCTGTTCGGCGCGATGATCGGCGCGGTGCTGGTCTGGCTGACGTACTACGGGCAGTTCCGGGCGCATCTCACAGATCCGGAGATCGTGGGCGCCCAGCCGGGTGAAGAGGCCATGGTCGACCAGGCCTCCGCCCCGAAGGCGGGCCCGGTGCTGGGCGTCTTCTCCACCGGCCCCGAGATCCGGCACGCGGTGCAGAACCTCGCCACCGAGATCATCGCCACCGTCGTGCTCGTCCTGGCGATCCTCACCCAGGGCCTCAACAACGACGGCAACGGCCTCGGCACGCTCGGCGCGATGGTCACCGCGCTGGTCGTCGTCGGTATCGGTCTCTCGCTCGGCGGGCCGACGGGTTACGCGATCAACCCGGTTCGCGACCTCGGTCCGCGTATCGTGCACGCGCTGCTTCCGCTGCCGAACAAGGGCGGTTCCGACTGGGGCTACGCATGGGTCCCGGTCGTCGGACCTCTCGTCGGCGGCGCGATCGCGGGCGGGCTCTACAACGTCGCCTTCGCCTGAGCCGTGACGTACAGAGCCATGACGCACAGAGCTGTGACGTACAGAGCTGTGACGTACAGAGCCGTAATCCTCACGACCACACAGACTTCCGGGAGCACACCGTGACCGACGCACACACCACCGGCCCGTTCATCGCGGCCATCGACCAGGGCACCACCTCCAGCCGCTGCATCGTCTTCGACACGGATGGCCGGATCGTCTCCGTCGACCAGAAGGAGCACGAGCAGATCTTCCCGAAGCCGGGCTGGGTCGAGCACGACGCGAGGGAGATCTGGGAGAACGTCCAGGAGGTCGTGGCGGGCGCCGTCGTCAAGGCGGGCATCACCGCCGCCGACGTGAAGGCCATCGGCATCACCAACCAGCGCGAGACCACGCTGCTCTGGGACAAGAACACCGGTGAGCCCGTCCACAACGCCCTCGTCTGGCAGGACACCCGCACCGACGCGCTCTGCAAGGAGCTCGGCCGCAACGTGGGCCAGGACCGCTTCCGCCGCGAGACCGGTCTGCCGCTCGCCTCGTACTTCGCCGGCCCCAAGGTCCGCTGGCTGCTCGACAACGTCGAGGGACTGCGCGAGCGCGCCGAGCGCGGCGACATCCTCTTCGGCACCATGGACTCCTGGGTCATCTGGAACCTGACCGGCGGCACGAACGGCGGCGTGCACGTCACCGACGTCACCAACGCCTCGCGCACCCTCCTGATGAACCTGCACACCATGACGTGGGACACCAAGATCCTCGCGTCCATGGAGATCCCGGCGGCCGTGCTGCCCGAGATCCGCTCCTCCGCCGAGGTGTACGGCACCGCCAAGGACGGCGTCCTGGCCGGCGTCCCGGTCGCCTCCGCGCTCGGCGACCAGCAGGCGGCCCTCTTCGGCCAGACCTGTTTCTCCGAGGGCGAGGCCAAGTCCACGTACGGCACCGGCACCTTCATGCTGATGAACACCGGTGAGACGCCCGTCAACTCGTACAACGGACTGCTGACGACCGTCGGGTACCGGATCGGCGAACAGAAGCCGGTCTACGCCCTGGAAGGCTCCATCGCCGTCACCGGCTCGCTGGTGCAGTGGATGCGCGACCAGATGGGCCTGATCAACTCCGCGGCCGAGATCGAGACGCTGGCCTCGTCGGTCGAGGACAACGGCGGCGCGTACTTCGTGCCCGCTTTCTCCGGTCTGTTCGCCCCGTACTGGCGCTCCGACGCCCGCGGCATCATCGCCGGTCTGACCCGGTACGTCACCAAGGCCCACATCGCCCGTGCTGTCCTGGAGGCCACCGCCTGGCAGACCCGGGAGATCACCGACGCCATGACGAAGGACTCCGGTGTCGAGCTCGCCGCCCTGAAGGTCGACGGCGGCATGACCTCCAACAACTTGCTGATGCAGACGCTCGCCGACTTCCTGGACGCACCCGTAGTGCGGCCCATGGTCGCCGAGACGACCTGCCTCGGCGCCGCCTACGCCGCCGGTCTCGCCGTCGGCTTCTGGCCGGACACCGACGCGCTGCGCGCCAACTGGCGCCGGGCCGCCGAGTGGACACCCCGCATGGACGCGGACACCCGCGACCGCGAGTACAAGAGCTGGCTCAAGGCCGTGGAACGGACCATGGGCTGGCTCGAAGACGAGGAGTAATCACCATGACCACCCTGCAGAGCGTCCCGGCACTCGGGACACACCCGGCCTCCGGCTCCCTCCCGAGCCGCGCCGAGACTCGGGAGCAGCTGTCCAAGGCTGCGTACGACCTCCTGGTGATCGGTGGCGGCATCCTGGGCATCTCCACCGCCTGGCACGCCGCGCAGTCCGGGCTGCGGGTGGCCCTGGTGGACGCCGGCGACTTCGCCGGCGCCACCTCCTCCGCCTCCTCCAAGCTGCTCCACGGCGGTCTGCGCTACCTGCAGACCGGTGCGGTGAAGCTCGTCGCGGAGAACCACTTCGAGCGCCGTGCGGTGTCCCGTCAGGTGGCCCCGCACCTGGCCAATCCGCTCACCTTCTACCTGCCGGTCTACAAAGGCGGCCCGCACGGCGCGGCCAAGCTCGGCGCGGGTGTGTTCGCGTACTCGGCGCTCTCCGCGTTCGGTGACGGGGTCGGCCATGTGATCAGCCCGGCGAAGGCGCAGCGCGATGTGCCGGAGCTGCGTACGGACGGTCTGAAGGCCGTCGCGGTCTACGGCGACGACCAGATGAACGATGCCCGGATGGCACTGATGACGGTCCGTGCGGCCGTCGACGCGGGTGCGGTCGTCCTCAACCACGCGGCGGTGACCGGGCTGCGGTTCACCCGGGGCCGGGTGACGGGCGCCGACCTGGAGGACCGTACGGACGGTACGGAGTTCGGCGTCAACGCCCGTCTCGTGCTGAACGCCACCGGCCCGTGGGTCGATCACCTGCGGAAGATGGAGGACGCCGGCGCGGCTCCTTCGATACGTCTTTCCAAGGGCGCGCACCTGGTGCTGAAGCGGACGCGGCCGTGGAAGGCCGCGCTGGCGACCCCGATCGACAAGTACCGGATCACGTTCGCCCTGCCGTGGGAGGACATGCTGCTGCTCGGTACGACGGACGAGGAGTACGAGGGCGATCCGGCGGACGTCGCGGTCAACGAGAAGGACACCGCGCAGATCCTGGACGAGGCCGCGTTCTCCGTCAAGGACCAGCAGTTGTCGCGCGATCTGATCACGTACTCCTTCGCGGGTCTCCGGGTGCTGCCCGGCGGCCCGGGCGACACGTCCAAGGCCAAGCGCGAGACGGTCGTGACGGAGGGCCGCGGCGGGATGCTGTCGGTCGCGGGCGGCAAGTGGACGACGTTCCGCCACATCGGCCGTACGGTGATGAACAAGCTGGCCGCACTCCCCGGCCACCCCCTGGCGGACGACATGGAGCCGATCTCGCGGCTGCCGAAGAAGCTCCCGCTGCCCGGCATCGCCAACCCGAACGCGGTGGCGCACCGGCTGCTGATCGACGGCGGTACGCCCGGCCCCCGGATGGCGGCCGACACGGCCCGCCACCTCGCCACCCACTACGGCTCGCTCGCCTTCGACATCGCACGGCTGGCGAACGAGAACCCGGCGCTGGCCGAGCGCGTCCACCCGGACGCGCCGGAGATCTGGGCGCAGGTCGCCTACGCACGTGATCACGAGTGGGCCGAGACGGCGGACGACGTGCTGCGCCGCCGGACGACGCTGACGATCCGGGGCCTGGCGACGGACGAGATCCGGGCCGGCGTCGAGGCCATGCTCGGCGGCCGGAGCTGACGGGGTCGTACGCATCGGACGGGGCGGTTCCCAGGTGGGGCCGCCCCGTCCGTACGTCCGCCTGCCCGGGGATGCCCCGGTCCGGTGGGCGCGCCGTACGGCCGCTGTGCGCGTGCGATCCCCGGCGGCCGTCCGCCGGGGCGCGTACTACCCGGGACGACCTGCGGCAGACCTGGTTCATCAGCCTCTTCCGACCCGCATAATGAGGGGAGACATCGGATGTCTGATTCCAGTCCGGATCCAGGAGGACCGTCATGGCTGTCACCGACGAGGCGATCGAGAAGATCAAGGGAATGATCGTCTCGGGTGCGCTACGACCCGGCGACCGGCTCCCCAAGGAGAGCGAACTCGCGGCCGAGCTGGGGCTCTCCCGCAACTCCCTCCGGGAGGCGGTGCGCGCCCTGTCGCTGATCCGCATTCTCGATGTGCGGCAGGGCGACGGCACGTATGTGACCAGCCTCGATCCGCAGTTGCTGCTGGAGGCGCTGAGCTTCGTCGTGGACTTCCACCGCGACGACACGGTGCTCGAATTCCTGGCGGTCCGACGGATCCTGGAACCGGCGGCGACGGCGATGGCGGCTACCCGGATCAGCGAGAACCAACTGGACGTGCTGAGCTCACAGTTGGACGCCCTGGGCGCGCAGCCCTCGGTGGAGGAGCTGGTCGCCTGCGATCTGGAGTTCCACCGCGGGATCGTGCAGTCCTCCGGGAACTCGGTGCTCTGCTCGCTGCTCGACGGGCTGTCGGGGCCGACGACCCGGGCGCGGGTCTGGCGCGGTCTGACGCAGGAGGACGCGGTGAGCCGCACGCTCCATGAGCACCGGGCGATCGTGTCGGCGCTGCGGGACCGGGACGCGGAGGCGGCGCGGGCGTGGGCGACGGTGCATGTGGCGAGCGTGGAGCAGTGGTTGCGGTCGACGCTGTAGCGCGGCGGGCGGGTTCCGGGGCTCCGCCCCGCAACCCGCGCCCGAACGCCGGCGGGGCTGAGAACGGTCAGCACCGCCGGCGTCGCGCGAAAAAAGATCAGTCCTGCTTCTCGCCGCTCGCGAAGCGGGAGATGACCAGGGCGACGATGATGATCGCGCCGTTGAGGAACTGGTTCCACAGCGCGGGGACGCCGCCGAGGGTCATCACGTTGACCACCAGCTGGAGCGTCAGTACGCCGGTCAGCGCACCGAACAGGGTGCCGCGTCCGCCCTTGAGGCTGATGCCGCCGATGACCGCGGCGGCGAACACCTGGAAGATCCAGCCGTTGCCCTGGGTCGCCGCGACCGACCCGTAGTGGCCGGTGTAGAGGATGCCCGCGAAGGCCGCCAGCAGACCGCCGATGGCGAGCACGATCCAGGTGACCCGGTCCACCCGGATGCCCGCGGCGCGCGCGGCCTCCGGGTTGCCGCCGATCGCGTACAGCGAACGCCCGTGGCGCAGCCAGGCCAGCGCGGCGCCGCCGACGGCGAACAGCGCGAGGCAGATCCAGACGGCGGCCGGCGCGCCGAACCACTCGCTCTTGCCGAGGTAGCGGAAGGACTCCGGCACGTCGGTGATGGACTTGCCCTCGGTGATGCCGATGTGGAGGCCGCGCAGCATGGTGAGCATGCCGAGCGTGGCGATGAAGCCGTTGACCCGCAGCTTCAGCATCAGGAAGCCGTTGACGGCACCGACGGCGAGGCCCACGAGCAGACAGAGCGGGATCGCCGACCAGGTGGGCAGCAGGCCCAGGCCCGCGAAGCGGCCGCCCTCGGTGGGCAGGACGAGCCACATCGCGACGACGGGCGCGATGCCGATCGTCGACTCCAGTGACAGGTCCATCCGTCCGCAGATCAGGATCAGCGCCTGGCCCAGGACCAGCAGGCTCAGCTCGGAGGACTGCTGGACGACGCTGATCAGGTTCTCGGAGGTCAGGAACACCGGCGAGACGATGAACCCGATCACCATCAGCACCAGGATCACCGGTACCAGGGAGAAGTCGCTCCACCGGATCAGCTTCAGCCGGTCCAGCGGGCGCTCGCCCGTCGGGGAGCCCTTCGGCCCGCCGTTGATGTCGTCGGCCGCCGCGGGCCGTACCGTGCCGGTCATTCCCTTTCCCCCACACCTTCCATGGCGGCGACGAGTTCCCCGTCGGTCCACCCGCTGGCGAATGTCGCGACCACGCGCCCGTGGAACAGGGCGAGCACCCGGTCGCAG
The DNA here is from genome assembly GCF_042884935.1 of Streptomyces sp. NPDC058092. Classification (NCBI taxonomy): domain Bacteria; kingdom Bacillati; phylum Actinomycetota; class Actinomycetes; order Kitasatosporales; family Streptomycetaceae; genus Streptomyces; species Streptomyces sp. NPDC058092. The sequence continues at coordinate 224,651 of NZ_JBHVSY010000007.1, read as the reverse complement.
ACCCGCAGATCGTCCAGTTCGTCCGAGATGATCACTGCGGCGTTCCCCTCGTCGGCGACCCGCCGTACGACCGAGAGCAGCGAGTCCTTGGACTTGACGTCCACACCCGCGGTGGGCCGGACCGCCACCAGCACGCTCGGGTTGCGGGCCAGCGCGCGGGCGACCACCACCTTCTGCTGGTTTCCGCCGGAGAGTCCGGAGACGGGCTGCTCGGGCCCCTGTGTCTTGATGTCCAGCGAGGCGATCATGGTCCGTGCGAACTCCCTGGTACGGGAGGGCAGTACGGTCCCCCACGGGCCGAGCTGGTCGGTGACGGTGAGGGTGGCGTTCTCGGCGACGCTGCGTTCCAGGACGAGACCCTGGTCGTGCCGGTCCTCGGGGATGTAGCCGATCCCGGCGTCCAGTGCGTGCGGCACGCTGCCGGAGCGCACGGCCCTGCCGTGGACGGAGACCGTGCCGCCGCCCGCCTTGCGCATTCCGGCCAGGGTCTCGCCCAGGGCCGTGTTGCCGCTGGCCGCGGAGCCGGCGAGGCCGAGCACCTCGCCCGGGCGTACCTCCAGGTCCAGCGGTTCGAACTGGCCCTGAAGGGTGAGGCGTTCGGTGCGCAGGACGGGGGCGGCCGACTCGTCCCGTACCGTCGCGGCGTCACCGTTCGCGTGCCAGGCGGTGGCGCCGGCGGACTGTTCGCCGGTCATCGCCGCCACCAGTTCCGCCTTGGCGAGGTCGGCGACCGGGGCGGTGAGCACATGGCGGGCGTCGCGGTAGACGGTGACCGCCGTGCACAGCTCGTACACCTCCTGCAGATGGTGGGAGATGAAGAGGAACGCCACTCCCTGGCTCTGCAGTTCCCTGAGCTTGTCGAAGAGCCGCCCGATGCCGCGGGCGTCGAGCTGGGCGGTCGGCTCGTCCAGGATGATCAGCCGGGCACCGAAGGACAGCGCCCGGGCGATCTCGACGAACTGCCGCTGCTCGACGGCGAGATCGCGCGCCCGGGTGCCGGGGTCGACCTGGACGCCGTACTCGGCGAGGAGCCCCTCGGCCCGCTTGCGGAGCTTCCCCCAGCTGATCCAGCGGGCGTTGTCGTCGAAGCGGTTGAGGAAGAGGTTCTCGGCGACGGTCAGATCGGGGACGACCATCGACTTCTGGTAGACGCAGGCGACCTTCGACTGCCAGGCGGTGGTGTCCCCGAAGGCGGGCGCGGGCTCCCCGCCGAAGGTGACCGTGCCCGCGTCCGCCTTGTGGAGCCCGGTCAGGACGCTGACCAGTGTCGACTTGCCTGCGCCGTTGCGGCCGACGAGGGCGTGGGACTCACCGGGCCGCACGGTGAGCCGGACCCCGTCGAGCGCCACGGTGGGCCCGAAGCGTTTGACAACGCCTTCCGCCTGTACGGCGGGTGGTGCCTCTTCCATCAGACCCCTTCTCAGCGAAGCGCCGTAGAAATGTCGGTGCCCTGTCCCCCGGCAGCGGTCAGGGCTTGGCCGCGTCTCGGTTCCTCGGAGCCGGGAGGAAAGCCCTCTCGGCAACGAGAGGGCGGAGTCACGGCTGGCTCTTCTTCTCCAGCTGATTGGCCCACAGCTTCGGGTCGTCGACGTTGTCCTTGGTCACCAGCGGCGCGGGGAGCTGGTCCTCGAAGCCGTTCGGGATCTTGATGATGGTGGAGTCGTGGTCGGTCGGGCCTTCCTTGAAGGTCTTGCCGTCCAGGGCCGCCTTGGCGTAGTACAGCGCGTACTTCGCGTACAGGTCGGCGGGCTGGGAGATCGTCGCGTCGATCTTCCCGGCCTTGATGGCGTCGAACTCCTCCGGGATGCCGTCGTTGGAGATGATCGTGATGTGGCCCGGCGTACCGGCCGGCTTCAGCAGCTTCTTCTGCTCCAGGAGCGCGAGGGTGGGCTGCAGGAAGACACCGCCCGCCTGCATGTAGATGCCGTTGATGTCGGGGTTGGCGGCCAGGGTGGCCTGGAGCTTGGCGGAGGCGACATCGCCCTTCCAGTCGGTGGCCAGCTCGAAGACCTTGATGCCGGGGAAGTCCTTGTCCATGCAGGTCTTGAACGCCTCGGACCGGTCACGGCCGTTGATCGAGGCGAGGTCGCCCTGGAACTCGACCACCTTGCCCTTGCCCTTCAGCTGTTCGCCGAGGTACTTGCAGGCGTTGGTCCCGTACGCCTTGTTGTCGGCCCGCACCACCATGTAGATGTTGCCCTTGTCGGGGCGGGTGTCGACGCTGATGACGGGGATCTTCTTCTCGTTCAGCGTGTTGAGCGACTCGGCTATCGCACCCGTGTCCTGAGGTGCCATCACGACGGCCTTGGCGCCCTGGTCGGTGAAGGTCTGGACGTTGGCGACCAGCTTGCCGATGTCGTTCTGCGAGTTGGTCAGCGGCAGGGCCTTGACCTCGCCCGCATTGACCCCCTTCTGCACATAGTTCTGGTACGAGTTCCAGAAGTCGCTGTCGCTGCGCGGCAGGTCGATTCCGACCTTCCCGCCGCCCGCGCCGTCAGCGGTGGACTCGCGGTTGCAGCCCGCGAGGGCAGTGACGGCCAGCAGTACGGCGCAGGCGGCCGCACTCGTCGTACGTACTCTCATTGGTGTCCCAATCCTTGGTGGAGTACCGGTCGGAGCTCTGTGGGCAGAGCGGGGTGCGTGGTGCGCGGGGGCGCGGCCCGGTGATGCGGCTCGGGTCTGTCCGGCGGATCAGAACCGGACAGGCCCGGGGCCGCGCGTCCCTGATCAGCTTTCGGCGGGGCGCAGGCGCAGGCCCTGCATTCCGCCGTCGACGGCGAGTGCCGTGCCGGTGACGGCGGCGGCGGCGGGGCTCGCGAGGTAGACGATCGCGGCGGCCACCTCATCGGCCGAGACCAGCCGCCCCAGCGGCTGGCGGGCGTTGAGCGCGGCCCGTTCGGCGGCCGGGTCGTCGGCCTGCCCGAGGAGCCGGCCGATCCACGGGGTGTCCGCGGTGCCCGGGTTGACGCAGTTGACCCGGATGCCCTCGCGGACGTGGTCGGCGGCCATCGCGAGCGTCAGGGAGAGGACCGCACCCTTGCTCGCGCTGTACAGGGCGCGCTGCGGCAGTCCGGCGGTCGCGGCGATCGAGCAGGTCTGGGTGATCGAGACGGCACCGGGGCGTTCGGCCGCCGCGCGCCGCAGATGGGGCAGGGCGTGCCGGGCGGTGCGGACCATGCCGAGGACGTTGATGTCCAGGACCCGGGTCCACTCCTCGTCGGCGTTGTCCTCGACGGTGCCGATGGAACCGATGCCCGCGTTGGACACGACGGTGTGCAGGCCGCCCAGTTCGCCGGCGGCCCGGTCGACCGCCTCGCGCACGGCGTCGTCGTCGGTGACGTCCGCCTTGACGGCCAGGACGCCCGCGGGGGCGCCCGCGGTCTCCCGGTCGAGCACGGCCACCTGTGCGCCGCGCGCGAGCAGCAGGGTCGCGACAGCGGCGCCGATACCGGAGGCGCCGCCCGTCACCAGGGCCTTCATCCCCTCGAAGTCGCGTGTGCCGGTCATCAGTTGGCCTCCTCGGTGATGCGGCGGGCCTGCCATACGGGGCCCTCCGGGTAGCGGTGTGCGGCGATCGACTCGGGGAGCATCCGGGCGGAGAAGCCCGGTGAACCCGGCGCGGTGTAACGGCCGTTCTCGATCACGGTGGGGTCGGCGAAGTGTTCGTGGAGATGGTCGACGTACTCGATCACGCGGTTCTCCCAGCTGCCGGAGACCGCCACATAGTCGAACATCGAGAGGTGTTGCACCAGCTCGCACAGCCCGACTCCGCCCGCGTGCGGGCAGACGGGTACGCCGTACTTGGCGGCGAGCAGCAGGATCGCCAGGTTCTCGTTGACGCCCGCGACCCGGGCCGCGTCGATCTGGACGAAGTCGACGGCTCCGGCCTGCAGCAGTTGCTTGAACACGACCCGGTTGGCGATGTGTTCACCGGTGGCGACCTTGACGGGCTGCCCGGCGCGGACGGCCGCGTGGCCGAGGATGTCGTCGGGGCTGGTCGGCTCCTCGATCCAGTGCGGGTCGTACGGCGCGAGCGCGGTCATCCACTCCACTGCGTCGGCGACGTCCCAGCGCTGGTTGGCGTCGACGGCGATCCGGACGTCCGGCCCGACGGCCTCGCGGGCCAGGGCGAGTCTGCGGACGTCGTCGCGGAGGTTGCCGCCGACCTTCAGCTTGATCTGGGTGAAGCCGTCGGCGACGGCCTCCTTCGCCAGCCGGACCAGCTTGTCGTCGGTGTATCCCAGCCAGCCCGGCGAGGTGGTGTACGCGGGGTAGCCCTCGGCGCGCAGCCGCTCGGCGCGCTCGGCCCGTCCCGGTTCGGCGGCCCGCAGGATCGCGAGGGCCTCGTCGGGAGTGAGCGCGTCGGTGAGATAGCGGAAGTCGACGAGGGAGACGAGCTCCTCGGGCGTCATCTCGGCGAGGAACTGCCAGACGGGCCTGCCGGCCTGCTTCGCCGCCAGGTCCCAGGCCGCGTTGACGACCGCGCCGGCCGCCATGTGCATCACGCCCTTCTCGGGGCCGAGCCAGCGCAGTTGGGAGTCATGGGTGAGCTCGCGGTGCAGTGCGGCGAGGTCGGCCGCGGTACGGGGCGCCGGGCGCCCCACCACGTACGGGCGCAGCGCCTCGATGGCGGCGGCCATCACCTCGTTGCCGCGCCCGATGGTGAAACAGAAGCCATGTCCCTCGATGACGGCTCCCTCGTCGAGGGGTTCGGTACGCAGGACGACGTAGGCGGCCGAGTAGTCGGGATCGGGGTTCATGGCGTCCGAGCCGTCCAGTTGTTCCGAGGTCGGAAAACGGATGTCGTGGACCTCGAAATCCGTGACGGTCTGACTCATGTGCGCCCCCAGGGGAATAACATCGGACCTCTGCTCTGGTCATCCGATGTATAGCCCCATGAAGGCCCCAACGTCCAGGGTCAGAGCAAAATCGACGGACACAGCTCGGATGTATTCACAGACTGATGCCCTGATTCGACCGATGATGCACCCCCGTGGCACAGGTTCACCCGGCTGTGCACAGGGGCTGCGGTGGGAGTGGCCGGAAGCCGTAAGGTTGGTGCGTACGCAAGGGAACTTCGGAAGGAGGCCTGGGTGATCGAGCTCGAGGGGGTTCCCGAGCTGATCGACCCGGTCATGGTGGCCGCGTTCGAGGGATGGAACGACGCAGGTGACGCCGCCTCCACGGCGGTCGCGCATCTGGACCGGGAGTGGAAGGGCGAGGTGTTCGCGGCGCTGGACGCCGAGGACTACTACGACTTCCAGGTCAACCGGCCCACGGTCTGGCTGGACGGCGGGGTACGCAAGATCACCTGGCCGACCACCCGGCTCTCCGTGGTCCGCGTCGGCGGGGAGAAGCCCCGTGACCTCGTCCTGGTCCGCGGTATCGAACCATCCATGCGCTGGCGCTCGTTCTGCAACGAGATCCTGGCGTTCGCCCATGAGCTGGGCGTGGAGATGGTGGTGATCCTGGGTGCGCTGCTCGGCGACACCCCGCACACCCGCCCGGTGCCGGTCAGCGGAGTCACCTCCGACCCGGATCTGGCGCGGACCATGGACCTGGAGGAGACCAGGTACGAGGGTCCGACGGGCATCGTCGGCATCCTCCAGGAGGCCTGCACGCACGCGGGCGTGCCCGCGGTGAGTCTGTGGGCGGCGGTGCCGCACTACGTGTCGCAGCCGCCCAATCCGAAGGCCACTCTCGCGCTGCTCAACCGCCTGGAGGACCTCATCGGTCTGCGCATCCCGCTGGGCGAACTGCCCGAGGACGCCCGCGCCTGGCAGCTCGGCGTGGACCAACTGGCCGCCGAGGACAGCGAAGTGGCGGAGTACGTGCAGACGCTGGAGGAGGCCCGGGACACCGCGGAGCTCCCCGAGGCGAGCGGCGAGGCCATCGCCCGGGAGTTCGAGCGCTATCTGCGCCGCAGGGACGTCGGTCCGGGCCAGGGGCCCGGCGGGCATGCGACGGAGAGCGACGCCTCGTATCTGCGCGACACCTCCAGCGACCGCACCCGTCCGCCGAAGCCGCTCCGGCCGGAGACCGGCGGCGAGACGGGCCCCGGCCGGCAGTCTCCGGCCGGCAAGGACAACGAGGACGGCGACGGCGGCGACGGCGGGGACGACGGGGACGACGGCCCACAGGATTCATCGGAGGACTCCCCGGAGGACTGATACGGCCGGTGGAGCGCCGGGCGGGACGTACGTACCCGCCCGGCGCTCCTGTGCTGTCCGGGTCTGTCAGGAGCAGGTGAATCGCGCCGCTGCCCAGTCCCCGTGGTCACCGGTCTTGGACCCATTGGTGTCCGTGACCTTCAGGTGCACATGGCGCGCCCCGTCGAGCCGTACATCGACCGGTACGGTCGCCGACGCCCCCGTCACCTTCGGCGAGGTCCACAGCACCTTGCCGTCCGCCTCGACGGAGAACGCCACTTCGCCGTAGCCGTTGATCTCGTCGTCGATCCCGGCGTCGGCGGTGAACCTCGAGCAGCGTCCGCCGAGATATACCTCGATGTCGGAGTCGGCATGGGTGCCGATCCCCTTCTCGTAGACCTTCCCCGCCAGCGTGAGGGGGTGTCCGTCGGCGGCGCCCGACTCGCCGTTGCTGCGGTCCCGTTCGGCGGGCCCGTAGCCGTTCACCGACTTCAGCCACACCAGATCGCTCGCCCAGGCCTCGCCGGTGGGCGGCGGTGGCATCACCGCGGCGGCGAACCGCTGGACGGTGGTCCGGGATTCGCCGGCCGACCGGTAGCGGGCGAGCGCGGTGATCCTCGCCTCCCCCGCCGCGGCGTCCTTCGCCGGGGTGACCGGCACCTCGACCCGCCGGGTGGTGCCCGCCGGGATCCGGTCCACGGTCGCGGCCGGCGCGACCTGCCAGCCGTGGGGAACGGCCAGGGTGACCGCGGCGTCCGTCACATCGGCGCTGCCCGCCGTGACATCGACGGCGACCGTGCCTTCGGCACCGGCACCGAGCTCCTGCCCGGCGGGCGCGGAGACGACGGCCGTCGCGGCGGCGTTCCTGCCGCCGACCGCGCTCGTCCCCTTCAGCTTCACGGAGAACTTCTTGTCGGTGGAGAGCGGCGCGGTCTTGACCTTCACGACACCACCGCGGTCGTCCCGGTCGTACCACCAGCCTTGCTTCGCGGTCCTGTACGCGGCCGCGGAAGCCAGCCGGGGCAGCTTGCCGTCGAGCTCGACCGCGCTCGGTGCGGAGCCGGTGTGCACGCTGAACTCGTACGGGCGGGTGCTCTGCCTACCGGTGAACTCCCCCTTGCTCGCACCGATCCGCACGGTGACGTCGCCCGCGCCCCGGACCGGTGCGTCCACGTCGGCGGTCTGGGTGGCGTACTTGCCGTCGCGGTGCTGCCGGGTGACGCCGTCGTCCTCGTACAGCGTGAACGACGAGGAGCCCTGCGGATAGATGTCCCAGGCGAGCGGGGAGCCGGCGGTGCGGTCCTTGTACGAGCGGATGCCCGGCCACATCGGCACACTGGCACCCCCCTTGACGAACAGCGGCAGGGTGTCGAGCGGGGCACTGTAGTGGTCGACGGTGGTCGGGCCCTCGTATGTGCGGCCGCTCCAGTAGTCGGTCCAGGTGCCCTTCGGCAGATAGATGCCGCTGCGCTCGGTGGTGTCCTGGTAGACGGGTGCGACGAGGAAGTCCTCGCCGGACATGAACTCGTACTTCGCCGCGTCCGTCGCCGCCTTCGGGTCGTCCGGGAATTCGAGAGTCAGGGGCCGGACCATGCCGACGCCGGTCTTCGTCGCCTCGTGCGCGTAGGAGTACTGATAGGGCAGCAGCGACTCCTTGAGCTTGAGGTAGTCACGGTTGATGGAGGTGTACGGCTCCCCGTACCGGTAGGGCTGCTTGTCACTGGCCGCCCAGCCGTCCATGGTCATCGTGGTCCCCAGGAACATCTTCCACTGGAGGTCACGGGTGTACGTCTTGGCGCTGCCGCCGAAGATGCCGTCGACGTCGCCGGTGGTGTACGCGAGACCGGACATCGTGGCGCCCGCGTAGGTCGGAATCTGCCAGCGGATGTAGTCCCAGGTGCCGTACTGGTCACCGGACCACTGGACGCCGCAGCGCTGCGCGCCCGACCAGCTCTCCGGGGCGTAGGTGAAGCCGCGGGCGTCGCTGTTGTCCTCGATGCCCTGGTACGCGTCCTTGCAGCCGTCGAGCGCGAACTTGTACCCGGAACCGATCCAGGCGACATCGAGCTTGGCGACCCGCTGACCCGCCTTGACCTGTTCGGCGATCTTGTCGATGCCGTCCTGGGTCCACAGGCCGAGCTGCATGTCGCGGTCCTGGAGGCCCTTGGCGGTCTCGGCGAGGTCCTCGTAGCCGCAGCCGTAACCGTCGTTGACGAGCATCCAGCCGTTCGGCATGTCGTGTTCGACGTACCCGTCGGCGACCTTCAGGGCGTCCAGGGTGCGCCGCTCACCACGGTTGGCGTTGTGGAGATAGCAGTCGGCGTCGCCGATCTCCATTCCGTACACGGGCGGCAGGAAGGGCTTGCCGGTGAGCTTCGTGTACTGCCCGATGACGTCCTTGGCGCCGTCGCCCGCGAAGTAGTAGGCGTCGAAGCGCTTTTCCTTCGCGCTGGTGGTCACCGGGTCGGTGAAGGCGTAGGTGTTCGGCGCGTAGGTGTTGCGGAAGACGCCGTAGCCCGCCGAGGAGAGGTAGAACGGCACCGAGTTGGGGTGCCCGCCGTCGTCCCAGTTGTAGTCGACGCCGACCTCGACGGTCTTGTCCCGGTGCGAGGTGTTGCCGCGGCCGTTCTGCATGCCGGCGCCGTAGAACTGCTCGTCCGCGCCGCGGGCCAGGGTCTGGGTGGTCTGCTTCCCGTCCCAGCTCAGCCCCTTGGCCTCGGACCAGACCCGGGTGCCGTCGGCCCGGTACAGCGCGAAGCGCAGGGGCGACTTGTAGGCGCGCAGGGTGATGCTGCCGGTGGAGAGTTCGTAGCGGTCGGCCCGCTCCTTCCACCGGGTGCGTGGCGGTGTGCCCTGTGGCAGCACCATGTCGTCGCCGGCCGGGTCAAAGAACGTACCCTCCGGGGCGAGTTCGATGCGGAAGGTCTCGGCGGAGACGAAGCTGACGCGGGCCTCGGCACTGCCTGCCCGCAACTGGTAGACGGGTCCGTCGGCGGAGAATCCGGTGAGGTCGCCGACCGTGGTGGTGTCCGGTTCGGCGGCGCCTGCCTGACCGGCACCGGGCCCCGCGAAGACGGCGATCAGCCCGAACAAGGCTGCAACTGCCGCCGCTCTGATGCGCGTTGATGATTGCATAGAGCGCTTTTAGCGCAACATCGAGCACTTGACCATGGACAAAACGGAACCGGCCCTGAACTTCGTCGAGAAGTCCAAGGCCGGCTCATGGGAGGGCGATCAGCGCGCTGTCACCGCGCGCGGCAGTTGGGGGCGGCGCTACAGAGCGACACCCAGCAGCGCGTCGACGGTGCGCGAGACAAGGCCGGGCGCGCCGTCGTCCGTACCGCCCTCGGCGTTCTGACGCTCGGCCCAGCGGTCCACGGCGGCCAGCGCGGCCGGTGCGTCCAGGTCGTCGGCGAGGGCCTCGCGGACCTCCTCGACCAGGGCCCCGGCGGGCAGTCCGTCGGGCCGGGAGACGGCGGAACGCCAGCGTCCGAGCCGCTCGACGGCATCGGCGAGCACCTGGTCGGTCCACTCCCAGTCGGACCGGTAGTGGTGCGACAGCAGGGCGAGGCGGATCGCCGCCGGGTCCACGCCGTCGTGGCGGAGCTTCGACACGAAGACCAGGTTGCCCTTGGACTTGGACATCTTCTCGCCGTCCAGGGCGACCATCCCGGCGTGCACGTACGCCTGCGCGAACGGGTACTCACCGGTCAGCACCTGGGCGTGCGAGGCGCCCATCTCGTGGTGCGGGAAGGCGAGGTCGGACCCGCCTCCCTGGACGTCGAAGCCCATGCCGAGGTGGTCCAGGGCGATGGCGACGCACTCGATGTGCCAGCCCGGGCGGCCGGGGCCGAGGGAGGCCCCGTCCCAGCTCGGCTCGCCCTCACGGGCGGCCATCCAGAGCATCGGGTCGAGCGGGTTCTTCTTGCCGGGGCGCTCCGGGTCGCCGCCGCGCTCGGCGGAGAGCAGCCGCATCGCCTCGGCGTCGAGGTTGGAGACCCCGCCGAAGTGCGGGTCGGTCTCGACGGAGAAGTAGACGTCCCCGTCGAGCTCGTAGGCGGCGCCCGCGTCCCGGAGCCGTTCGACGAGCGGGACGATGCCCGGTATCGCCTCCACGGCGCCGATGTAGTGCTTCGGCGGGAGCATGCGCAGGGCAGTCATGTCCTCGCGGAACAGGGCCGTCTCGCGCTCGGCGAGCTCGGTCCAGTCCTGACCGTCGCGCACGGCCCGCTCCAGCAGCGGATCGTCCACGTCGGTCACGTTCTGGACATAGTGGACCTGCCGCTTGGTGTCGAGCCACACGCGCTGAACGAGGTCGAACGCGTTGTAGGTCGCCGCATGACCCATGTGGGTCGCGTCGTACGGCGTGATGCCGCAGACGTAGATGCGGGCGACGGGACCGGGGTCAAGGGTGATCCGTCCGCCGGTCGCGGTGTCGTGGATCCGAAGGTCGCGGCCCTTGCCAGGCAGGGCGGGGACCTCAGAAGCGGGCCAGGCATGCATGTCACGAGCGTAACCGGATGCATCTTCCGGATACGAACCGGATACCGGTTCTTGGCCGAAGAGGCGGTCTTGCGCGGCGTGGGTCCATCAGCTCCGGTACGGGCAAGCCCTCCCGTGCCCCGCCCCTCGGTCGCCGGAGTGGCTCGACTTCGTCACACCGGTGGCCAGGGAATCGACGGCCACTCGCCGCTCGGCTCCGGGTGCCGGCCCGAGGCCCTCAGCCCCGCCACGCGCCCCCGCAACGCCTCGATCTCGGCCGCGGTGATCAGCTCGGCCAGCCGGGCGACGAGCGAGGTCCCCGGCGCCAGCTCCGCATCCAGCCGGTCCACGACCTCGACGGCCTCGGCCGTCAGCGGCTCCCCCGCCCATCCCCACAGCAGCGTGCGCAGCTTGTCCTCGGCGTTGAAGGTCACGCCGTGGTCGATGCCGTAGAGCCGGCCGCCGGGGGCGGGCAGCAGATGGCCGCCCTTGCGGTCACCGTTGTTGATCACGGCGTCGAGGACCGCCAGCCGCCGCAGCCGCGGATCGTCCGCGTGCACCAGCAGGGCCGTCCTCCCCTCCGCCACCTCGGCGAAGGCAACGGCCTTCCAGCCCTCCCCCGGCTCCTCGTCCTCGACGAGCGCGAGGAGCGGCGGCAGGCCGTCCGGGGAGGACTCGTCGCCCTGGGGCGCCGCCTCGATCCACAGCTGGCACATGCCCTCGCCGTACGGACCGTCCCGCAGCACGGTGGGCGGTACGAGCCCCCAACCGGTCGCCTCGGAGATCTCGTACGCGGCCACCTCGCGCCGGGCGAGCGTGCCGTCGGGGAAGTCCCACAGGGGCCGTTCCCCCGCCACGGGCTTGTAGACGCACGTCACCTCGTCGTCCTCGTGGGCGACCGTGCAGTACAGCACCGCGTTGGACGCCCCGCGGACCTGACCACGGACGGTGAGCCGGCCCTCGGCGAGCACGGTGACCAGTTCGGTGCCGGTCAGGCTCCGCGACGGTATCCGTTCTGGCGCGGGCATACGTGTCCTTCCGGATCGAGCGGCAGGCTGCACAGCGGGCACGGCGGGCGCCCGGCGTTCACGACGTCCAGGGCGCGCTTGGCGAAGGCCCGGGCCTGCGCCCCGCTGAGGCGGACGCGGAGCATCGGCGGGCCGTTCTCCTCGTCCTGGAGCAGCCGCTCCTCGGCCTCCGCGAGATCCTCGTCGGATTCCACGTCCAGCTCGACCAGCGCCTGCGCCTCGACGATCATGCGCTGTTCCTCGCCGTCCCAGGCGAGCGCCATCGTGCCGACCCGGAACTCCTCCTCGACGGGCACGTCGAGGGGCGCGGTGTCGGTGACGTCCATGGGCGCCACGGCGGGCACCGGAGAGTTTCCGCCGGTCCGCCGCACCACCTCGTCGAGCAGTTCGTCGACGCGCTCGGCGAGCGCGGCGACCTGAGTCTTCTCCAGGGCCACGCTGGTGACGCGTCCGCCTGAGGATGCCTGCAGGAAGAACGTACGACGTCCAGGCAACCCGACCGTACCGGCCACGAAACGGTCCGGGGGGTCGTAGAGGAACACCTGACGGGACACGTCCTGTCTCCCTTGAAAATTGACGGCAGATGAGGGGCGGCGGCGGTCCTGGGGGTTACCCCGAGAAGGGCGCCTACGGCGCGTCCACCCTACTGCGCGGAGCGATCACGGTGCCCCAGCGCCGCCACCGACCGCCGCGTCCGCATCGGTGTCCGCCGTCGGGCGCCGGTCCGGGTCCGTTCCGGCAGTGTGCTCCCGCGGCGCCAGCGAGGCCAGGTCCCCGGTGTCGCCGAGCCGCAGCAGAAAGGGCCGCAGCCTGGTGTAGCGGATCGCGGTGACCGAACAGGGGTCGGCCTGGATCCGCTGGAAGAGGTCGAGATGGAGGCCGAGCGCGTCGGCGACGAGGGCCTTGATGACGTCGCCGTGGGAGCACATCACATAGGCGGCGTCGTCACCGCGCTCGGCCTCGATCCGCGCGTTCCAGTCCCGCACGGCGTCGACGGCGCGCGCCTGCATGGCGCGCATGGACTCACCGCCGGGGAACGCCGCGGCCGACGGATGCTGTTGAACGACGCTCATCAGCGGCTCGTCGGTGAGTTCGGCGAGCTTGCGTCCCGACCAGTCGCCGTAGTCGCACTCGTTGATCCGCTCCTCGGTGTGCAGCACCAGCTCCGGCCGCGCGTCGAGCAGGGGCCGCAGGGTCTCCCGGCAGCGCTGCAGGGGGCTGCTGACGGCGGCGGCCAGCGGCAGCGCGGCCAGCCGTCCGGGCAGCGCCGCGGCCTGTGCGGCACCGCGCTCGTCGAGCGCGACACCGGGGGTCCGGCCCGCGAGCACCCCGGCCGTGTTGGCGGTGGAGCGTCCATGGCGTACGAGGATCAGGGTGGGCATACGGGCCAGCGTAGGCCGCTCCCGGCGGTGAGGTGCGCCGGGGAGCGGGGCAGGGAAGAATGCGCGCCGTGATTGTGGACTGTGCGATCTACCGGGCCGGGCGTCGTACCGAGGGCCCCGCCGATCTTTCCGATGCCCTCGCGGAGGCACGGGCGACCGGGGACGCGTTTCTCTGGATCGGCCTGTACGAGCCGACGGAGCAGGAGATCGACCGCGTCAGCAGCGAGTTCGGACTCCATCCGCTGGCCGTGGAGGACGCCCTGAGCGCACACCAGCGGCCCAAGCTGGAGGTGTACGACGACTCGCTCTTCGCGGTCATCAAGCCGGTGGTGTACGAGCATCTGAGCGACACGGTCACCACCGACGAGCTGATGGCCTTCATCGGCGATTCCTTCGTCGTGACGGTCCGGCACGGGGAGGGCGCGCCGCTCGCCGCGGTACGCCGCCGTCTGGAGGCGGAGCCACAGGTTCTCAAGCACGGGCCGACCGCGGTGCTGTACGCGATCAGTGACGCCGTCGTCGACCACTACATCGAGGTGGCGGGCGAGCTCCAGGCCGACCTGGAGGAGCTGGAGACCGAGGTGTTCGCGCCGACCGGCACCGTGGACACCAAGAACATCGCGTCCCGCATCTACACGTTCAAGCGGCAGCTCCTGGAGTTCCGCCGGGCCGCGGGGCCGCTGAGCGCCCCCATGGCCCGCCTGGCGAGCGCGGAAGTACCGTTCGTCCCCGAGCACTCGCAGCCGTTCTTCCGCGACGTGAGCGACCATCTGACGCGTGCCAACGAGCATGTGGACGGGCTCGACCGGCTGCTCTCCGACATCCTCTCGGCGCATCTGGCCCAGGTGGGCGTGCGGCAGAACGACGACATGCGCAAGATCTCGGCCTGGGCGGCGATGGCCGCCGTACCGACGATGGTGGCGGGGATCTACGGCATGAACTTCAAGCACATGCCGGAGCTCGGCTGGGCGTGGGCCTATCCGGTGGTGATCGTGCTGATGGGCTCCGTGGTGTTCGGCCTGTACCGGCAGTTCAAGCGGCGCGGCTGGCTCTGACGGCCGGTCCGCCGCGGCGCCCGGATCAGGCGAACTCGGCGGCCTGCGCGGCGGGACCGCCCAGTGCGTCGCGCCGCTCGGGCGGCTGCAGGCTCACCATGCGCCGCCATCCCACGAGCCGTTCGTACACGTAGATCCCGTGGATCCCCGCGGCCAGCGCCGCCGCCTTGGCCCGGGGCCAGCCCAGGATGCGGCCCATGTGGTCCATCACGGCGAGGCTGACGTCGCGGTACACCCGGATCTCGGCGAGCGCGCACTCGCGCAGGATGCGCTGGATCGTACGGCCGTGTCCGACGCGGGCGAGCCGGAGCAACTCCTCGTGGCAGTACGCCAGGTGGTTGTCCTCGTCGTTCGAGATCATCCTCACCGCGCGGCCGAGGTCGGGGTGGTCGGCGAAGTGCTTGCGCAGCAGCGTCATCTGCTCGGAGGCACGCTGTTCGGTGACCCTGCTGTGAGCGAGGTAGGTGATGATGTCGTGTTCGGAGAGCGGCTCCTGGCGCCCCAGCCGCTCATGGGCGAGGCCTGTGCCGTGCTTCTCCAGCAACATCGTGTAGTCGGTCTCGTGCGGAACCTCGACCGGCTGCAGCCCGCGCTTCTTCAGCAGCGCGTGGAAGATCCGGCCGTGCTTGTCCTCGTCCGCGCCGTGCCGCGTGATCTTGGGCGCCAGGGCACGCTGGCTCTCGGGCACGAGGGCCGCGATACGGCCGTTCTCCCAGCCCCCCTGGGACTCCCCGCTCGCCGCGATGGAACAGAACAGCCGGAACGACTCGTCCTCGTCGAGAATCTCCTGGAACAGGTTCCTTGCCGAGAGCATCACTGCCACCTCCGTACCGGCATCCGCCCATCGCCAGTCAAATGCGGCACTCCCACCCGGGCAACAGGAACGCCCCCCGGCTACGCCGGACGGGCCGCGACGTGCCCGGCCCGTCCAGCGGTCGAGGACGGACCGTGACCCCGGTGACGCCGCGCCGGACGCGCGCCGATCGGCGTAACCCCGCGCCCCCGAAAGCGTTGTTACGCGTAACGGCCGTGGCGGGGAGCCCCCGAGCCCCCACCACGGCCGTAGCGCTCTCCCGGAGCCCCCGGAGTCCGCGCTACGCGAGGCCGGACCGCTCCAGCGCCTCCGTGCCGGCCCGCAGAGCCGTGATCCGCTCGTCGAGCGTGAACCCGGCCGGAGCCAGGGTCAGCGTCGTGACCCCCGCCGCGGCGTACGCCTGCATCCGCTCGGCGATCCGCTCGACCGGACCGAGCAGCGTGGTCTGGTCGATCAGCTGGTGCGGGACGGCGGCGGCGGCGCCGCTCCTGTCGCCGGACAGGTACTTGTCCTGGATCTCGGCGGCTTCCTTCTCGTAGCCCATGCGCTGCGCGAGCTGGTTGTAGAAGTTCTGTTTGCGGCTGCCCATGCCGCCCACGTACAGCGCGGTGTACGGACGGAACATGTCCGCGAGGCCGTTGACGTCGTCACCGACGGCGAGCGGAAGGGTCGGGCAGACGTCGAAGCCCTCCATGGTCTTCCCGGCCTTCTCGCGGCCCGCCCGCAGGTACTTCACGGCGGTGTCCTCGAGATGCTCCGCCGAGGGGAAGATGAGCAGCGCGCCGTCGGCGATCTCGCCGGTCTGTTCCAGGTTCTTCGGGCCGATCGCGGCGATGTAGAGCGGAATGTGCTCGCGCTGCGGGTGGACGGTGAGCTTGATGGGCTTGCCCGGGCCGTCCGGCAGCGGGAGCGTCCAGTGCTGTCCCTCGTACGACAGCCGCTCACGGGACATCGCCTTGCGGACGATCTCGACGTACTCCCGGGTGCGGGCCAGCGGCTTGTCGAACTTGACGCCGTACCAGCCCTCGGACACCTGCGGTCCCGACACGCCGAGGCCGAGCCGGAACCGGCCGCCGGAGAGCGAGTCGAGGGTGGCGGCGGTCATCGCCGTCATCGCGGGCTGGCGGGCCGGGATCTGCATGATCGCGGAGCCGACGTCGATCGATTCGGTCCGGGCGGCGACCCAGGAGAGCACGGTCGGCGCGTCGGAGCCGTACGCCTCGGCCGCCCAGCAGACGTCGTAACCGAGCCGGTCGGCCTCCTGGGCGACGGCGAGGTTGTCGCCGTCCATTCCCGCGCCCCAGTAACCGAGATTGATGCCGAGCCGCATAGCCGCTCCCTTTACTGATCAGTAACGTCCCTGAGCTCCGGACTCTAGCGCGCGGCGACGGGTTCCGGCAGGGGCGACCTGGTGCCGGGTTGTCCACAGGCTTCCGCCGGGTGGGGTCCCGGCCAGTAATCTCAGCGCCCATGGAGCAGAGGCATCTCGGCCGCACCGGCCTTCGAGTGTCCCGGATCGGGCTCGGCACCCTCACCTGGGGCCGGGACACCGACGAGCACGACGCTGCCGAACAGCTGAAGGCCTTCTGGGAGGCGGGCGGCACGCTGGTCGACACGGCTGATGTGTACGGCGGTGGGGAGGCCGAATATCTGCTCGGGCGGCTCACCGAGGGCCTGGTGCCGCGGCAGGATCTGGTCATCGCCACGAAGGCCGGCGGCGTGGCCGACCCGTACCGCCGGTTCAACGGCTCGCGCGGCCATCTGCTGGCCGCACTGGACGCCTCCCTGGAACGGCTCGGCACGGACTACGTGGACCTGTGGCAGGTCCACGCCTTCGACCCGGTGACCCCGCTGGAGGAGACCCTTCAGGCGGTGGACCTGGCGGTCTCCACCGGCCGTGTCCGGTACGCGGGGGTGTCGAACTTCTGCGGCTGGCAGCTGGCCAAGGCGGCGACCTGGCAGCTCGCCTCGCCCGGGGTGCGCACCCGGCTGGCGAGCACCCAGATGGAGTACTCCCTGTTGCAGCGGGGCGTGGAACGCGAGGTGCTGCCGGCCGCACGCGATCTGGGCGTGGGGCTGCTGCCCTCCTCCCCGCTGGGCAGGGGGGTCCTGACCGGCAAGTACCGGACGGGCACTCCGGCGGACTCGCGCGGCGCCTCGGAGCTGTTGGCCCCGTTCGTCGAGCCGTATCTCGACGACCCGGCGAGCCGGATCGTGGACGCGGTGTCCACCGCGGCCGACGGCCTGGCCACGACGGCGCTCCAGGTGGCTCTCGCCTGGGTGCGGGACCGGCCCGGGGTGGTGGCCCCGATCGTCGGTGCGCGCAACGCGCAGCAGCTCACGGAGGCATTGTCAGTGGAGGCGCTTAGTCTTCCTGACGAGATCTGCCAGGCGCTCGACGATGTGTCGGCGCCCGTGCACCGCTATCCCGACCAGGACTGGAGCACGCTGTGACTGCGCTTCCCCGGGGGGAAACCCCCGGCTCCCCGGCCGCCGACGACACCGGCGTCGTCGCGGACCCCTCCGCGGCCGTGCCCGCCCCGTCAGCACCGGACGAGGGGCACGAGGCGGACGAGGGATCGCCGACGGCCGATGACGCCGTCGATGCCGCGGAGGCGGACGGCGACGACCACCGGGCCACCGGGACCGACGGAACAGCCGCTGCCGACGCCGAGCCCGACGGCACCACCGACGCGACAGCCGCGGCCGACGGCACCGCGGACGGGGTGGTCGCCGACCCCGCCCCGCCCTCCGAGGCGGAGGCCGAGCTGGCCGCCCAGCGTGAGCTCCGGGAACGGATCGAGAAGCGCAAGGCGGAGAAGGCGGGCCCCATCGCCGCCGGCGCGAAGCTGAGTGGCAGGGCGGCCGATCTGCTGGCGGCCGTGCGTGCCGTGGAGAGCGGTGAGAAGCCCTCCGCCGCGTTCCTCGACTCGCCCGAACCCGCCCCCCGCCGGGCCGCGCCCGCGCCCGCGCCGGTACGACCCCGGGTGCCCGGGCCGGCCCCGGTTGCGCAGGGCCCCTCGCCGGAGGCCGTGGCAGCGGTGGCCGCCGTACTGGCCGAGGGCGGGGCTCCCGGAACGCTGGCGGCCCCGGCGGCGGAGGCCCTCGGTGCGCAGGCGGCCGGCGCCCTGCGCGAGGACCCCTGGCAGTTGCTGGCCGTGCCGGGAGTCAGACCGGAGCAGGCCGACGGTTTCGCACGGGCCCTGCTGGGCGCCGAGTGCGGTCCGGACGACGAGCGGCGGACCTCGGCCCTGGTCGGCTGGCTGCTGGAGCGGGCCGCGCTCCAGGGCCATACGGCGCTGGACGCGACGGCGGTCCGTGCGGCGCTCGCCGAGCGCGCGGTGAGCGACCCCGCCGCGGCCGTCGAGCACGCCGTCGCCGAGGGCGTCGTCCTGGCCTTCCAGGACGGCCGGGAGGACCAGGGCGACCAGGAGCCCGGAGCACCCGCGGAGGCCGGGGAGAGCACGGAGGACCGGGCCGGGCAGGAACCCGTACCGGTGCTGCTGGGTCTCGACCGGTACGCACTCGCCGAGGAGAGCCTCGCCGACGGGCTGGCCCGGCTGGTCAACGCCTGCGAGAAGGACGCCGACTGGACGGCGGCGGCCACGGCCGCGGGCTCCCCGTCGGCGGCCGAGCTGATCCGTGCGGTCGCGGCCCACGGACTGGTGGCGCACACCGGCGGCGAGGCGGCCAGGGCCGAATCCGCGGCGCTGATCAGCGCTGCCCGCGGCCTCGGACTGCGCGCCCTGGGCGCGGTGCACAGCGTGGACGGCAGGCACCGGCTGGCCGAGGCGACCGGCGACCCGTCGGCGGCCGTCACCCTCGCCGGACTGCTCTGTGACGCGGAGGGCCCGGGACGGGACGAGGAGGGGGCGATCGCCGTCGACCTGCTCGTCGTGCTGGACGCCCCGCAGCTGGACGTCGAGACCGCCGCGATCCTCGTGGAGTCCCTGAGTGACGGCACCCGGCTGGTGCTCGGCGGCGATCCGGCCGTGCTGGGCTCGGCCGGCGCGGGACGGGTGTTCGCGGATGTGCTGGCGGCCCGCGCCTGCCCGCAGATCGTGTCCCGTACACCCGATCCGGGACCGATCGGCGAACTGGTCTCCGGCATCGGCATCGGAGAGCTGAACCAGGTCGCCGCGCCCGGCAAGGAAGTGGTGATCGTCCCCGTGCGCGACGCGGGCGAAGCGGTGCACCGCACCGTGCAGCTGGTCGCCGACTCGGTGCCGCGCGCCATCGGCGTACCGTCGGCCGACACCCAGGTGATCACCGTCGGCCACGGCGGCTCGGCGGGCACCCGGGCCCTGAACGCGGCGCTCAAGGAGCGGATCAACCCCGGTCCCGGGCGGTTCGGCGGCTTCGACCCGGGCGACCGCGTCGTCCATGTCCCGACCCCCGGCAGGACGCTGCCCGGGGTGGTCGTCTCGGCCGACGCCGAGGGCCTGCACCTGGACTGCGGGGGCACGAAGCTCGTCGTACCTCAGGAGCGGGTGGAGTCGTCCGTACGGCACGGCTGGGCCCTCAGCGCCCATCAGGCGGCCGGTATGCGATGGCCCGCCGTGGTCGTCGTGCTGCCCGGTGACGCCGCGCAGGCACTGAGCCGCCCCTGGGTGTACACCGCCTTCAGCCGCGGCGAGCGGCATCTGTCCGTCGTGCACGGGGTGGATCAGGCGCTCCAGCGCGCGGTCGCCCAGTCCCCGGCGCAGGAGCGCACGACGCGACTGCGCACCCTGCTGGAGGCATCGGCCCGATGACCGGGCCGCGCCGTCGGACGGGCTCGGATCAGAGCCCGTCCGACGGACGGATCAGGAGCTGTCCGCCACCAGGCCGGCCGGCTGCTCGTCCGTTCCGTCCTCGTCGAAGACCGCGCTGACGTCGAAGCGGCAGACCACCAATTGCGGATCCGCGTCGTCGAACGGTGCGCCGAGCCACTCCCCCGCCTCGGGAAGCTCCTCGGCCGCCGTGACCCAGAGCGTGGAGTCGCCCTCCTCCAGTCCGAACTCCATGTGCCGGGAAGCGATCTCGTCCGGTTCGTACTCGCCGAAGAGCACTCCGAGCGCCGCGTGGACGCTGGAGCCGACGACCGCGGCGCTCCCGCGGCCGCGGTCGTCCGGATCGAGGTCGGCGACCCGCTGGGCCTGTGCGAGCAGCCTCGGCGGCTCCACCACCGCGTAGTCACGCCGGATGAGGACGCTGAGAGCGTTCGGCTCCTCGGGACCGGCGTACGGCGGCAGGGAGTCCTCCGCACCGGGGATCTCGAAGGGGGTGACCTCGTCGTAACGGTCGTAGAGCAGTTCGTCGTAGAACTCGGCAGCGGTGGCCAGTGCGTTGAACGCTTCATAGACGGCGGGATCGTCGTCCCCCGTCCGGCGTTCGACCGCCTCGAGGTGATGGTCGAGCGCGGCTTTGATCGCTTCGGCGGCGGCGCGTACCTCGGCAGCGGTGGGCTGCGCAGCATCAGACATGGTGCAGACGCTATCCGTAGACGGGCTCTGCCCGCACAATAGATGCGATGCCGGAATACGAATTTGTCGATGTGTACGTGCCGCGCGGGGTGTCCCGGAAGGAGACGGCCCGCCTGCTGACCGACCATGCCGAGTACGGGCAATGGGAGTTGGACCGGCTGACGCTGCGCCGTGACGGCAGCCGAAGAGTGCGGCTGCGCCGACGGATCATCCGCCAGCTACGGGCCACCTGGTGAGACCGCGGGTCGTCAGGTGAAACGGAACGGGCCCCGCCGTCGCGGGACCCGCTCCCTTCGTCGTGCCTGCGTCGTCCCCTCGATCCGCTATGCGGACATCCGGGCGCGGCGGTAGAGCACCGTGCCCGCACCCGCCAGCAGCAGGCCCGCGCTCGCCGGGACCAGGAGGCCGAGCCCGCCCGCTCCGGTGTGTGCGAGCTCGGCGACGCTCTGTGTCTCGGGTGTGTTGGGCACGGTTGGGGATCCGGGTACCGGGGGCTTGACCTCGGTGACCGGGGTGACCGGCGTGCCGACCGGAGGCGTGACGACGTCCGTACCGTTTCCGCACTCGTTGCCGGAGGCGGGGTTGAGCAGTCCGCCGATGGTGACACTGTTCCCGCAGACGTTCACGGGGATGTCGATGGGCACCGCGATGTTGTTGCCCGAAAGCACACCGGGCGAGCCCTGCGCGACCCCCTCAGCTGTCGCCCCGCTCCCGGTGTCGCTCGTGAGGGCCCGGTGCTTGCCGGTCCCCGCCCGGGTCGCCCGAGTCAGGTCGCCGGACACCTGGCTGCCCGAGGCGTGCCTGCCCGAAGCGGCGCTGTGCGAACCGTTTCCACAAGCGTTTCCCGCCGCGGGGTCGAGCAGTCCCACGACACTCACGGAGTTGCCGCAGACGTTGACCGGTACATGGACCGGGACCTGGACCGAATTCCCTGAAAGCACCCCCGGGGAATTCGATGCGCCGCCGGTCGCTCCGGCGTCGGCGTGCGCATAACCGCCGCTCAACGCAAGGACTCCGCCCGCGGCTGCCATGGTGATCAGGCCTTTACGCGTGACCTGTCGCATAGGTTGTTTCCTGCCTTCTACCTTCCGGAATACCCCCGGACTTGACCGTGCGGGGGCGGACTACCCAGCGGCCCCGGAGTGCATGGCGTGCACCCCGGGGCCGACCGGATTCAAACCCTTACGGGTTGACGCACAACGTCAGCCGTTGACGCAGGTGTTGCCGAAGGCGGGGTTCAGCAGCCCGATCACGGAGATCGTGTTGCCACACACGTTCACCGGCACGTGAATCGGGGCCTGGACGACGTTGCCCGAGAGCACGCCGGGGCTGCCGACAGCGGCGCCCTGGGCGCCGGAGTCCGCGACGGCCATGCCCGCACCGGCGAGCACCAGACCACCAGTGACAGCCGCAGCAGCGACGATCTTCTTGATCACTATTCCTCCTAGTTGGCAATGCGGTCCCAGCCGCGGACCGCATCACTTGTAACGAGGAAGAGGTAATCGGGCTACGAGCGTATGGTTCCTTTCACTCGTTCCGGTCACCTACGCACACGCTGGCGATTGTTGACGCGGAGAATCGGCGAAAAATCAGCGGAGCCCGGGCAGGAGCGCGGCGCAGACTCAGCAGTTGTCGATGAAATGGTCGAGCACGCGCACGCCGAACTGCAGCCCGTCCACCGGCACACGCTCGTCCACACCGTGGAACATGCCTGCGAAGTCGAGCTCCGGCGGCAGCTTCAGCGGGGCGAACCCGAAGCAGCGGATGCCGAGATCGTCGAAGGACTTGGCGTCGGTACCGCCGGAGAGCATGTAGGGGACCGCGCGCGCGATCGGGTCCTCCGCCTTCAGGGCGATCTGCATCGCGTCGACGAGCGAGCCGTCGAAACTGGTCTCCAGCGCCTTGTCCCCGTGCACGTCCTCGCGCTTCACCCGCGGGCCGAGGATCCGGTCCAGGTCGGCCAGGAACTCGTCCTCGAAGCCGGGCAGGAAACGGCCGTCGACATGGGCGGTGGCCTGGCCGGGGATCACGTTCACCTTGTAGCCGGCGCCGAGCATGGTGGGAGCGGCGGAGTTGCGGAGCGTGGCGCCGATCATCTTGGCGATGCCGCCCAGCTTGGCGAGCGTGGCGTCCATGTCCTCCGGGTCGAGCGGGGTGCCGAGCGCGTCGGACAGCTCGTCGAGGAAGGACCGTACGGTCTTGGTCACCCGGACCGGCCACTTGTGCCGTCCCAGCCGTCCGACCGCCTCGCAGAGCTCGGTGATCGCGTTGTCGCCGTTGGTCATCGAGCCGTGGCCCGCCGTGCCGTCGACGGTGAGCCGCATCCAGTGCATGCCCTTCTCGGCCGTCTCGACGAGGTAGAGCCGCAGCTTCTCGTTCACCGTGAAGGAGAAGCCGCCGACCTCGCCGATCGCCTCGGTGACGCCCTCGAAGAGACCGGGGTGCTTGTCCACGAGATACCGCGCGCCGTACGTACCGCCCGCCTCCTCGTCGGCGAGGAAGGCCAGCACGATGTCGCGCGGGGGCTTGCGGCCGCTGCGCATCCGGTCGCGGACGACCGCGAGGGTCATCGCGTCCATGTCCTTCATGTCGACCGCGCCACGGCCCCACACACAGCCGTCCGCGACCTCGCCCGAGAACGGGTGGTGCGTCCAGTCGTGGGCATTGGCCGGAACCACATCGGTGTGGCCGTGGATCAGCAGGGCGGGCCTGGACGGGTCCTCGCCCTCGATCCGCGCCACGGTCGAGGCCCGGCCCTTGTGGGACTCGAAGATCTGCGGCTCCAGCCCGACCTCGGCGAGCTTCTCCGCGACGTACTCGGCGGCGCGCCGCTCCCCTGGCCCCGAGTGGTCCCCGTAGTTGCTGGTGTCGATCCGGATCAGCTCACGACAGAGGTCCACGACCTCGTCCTCGCCCGAGACGGTCCGGGCCGTGTTG
This sequence comes from Streptomyces sp. NPDC058092, assembly GCF_042884935.1. Taxonomy (NCBI): domain Bacteria; kingdom Bacillati; phylum Actinomycetota; class Actinomycetes; order Kitasatosporales; family Streptomycetaceae; genus Streptomyces; species Streptomyces sp. NPDC058092. Next base: position 201,339 of record NZ_JBHVSY010000007.1, on the reverse strand, counting down.
GTCTCGCTCACACTGCTTCCTTCCACTGTCGCCGTGGTGCTCCCTCTCATCCTCCCGCGCCGGGCCCGCGCGCCCAAGGCCCCCCACCCCTCGTCATGCGCCCTTCACACCTCCCCCGGCGTGATCGAGCACCCCCGGATGTTTGCTATTGTTTTCCACGTCGGAACGGGCCGGGCCCGCGAGACAGACACCTTGTCCGGGTGGCGGAATGGCAGACGCGCTAGCTTGAGGTGCTAGTGCCCTTTATCGGGCGTGGGGGTTCAAGTCCCCCCTCGGACACAGAGGGACACCGATGAACGGTGTTCGACAGCACCGACAGAACGGGCTCATCGTGATCACGATGAGCCCGTTCTGGTATGTCCGGATAGGTCGGACGGATTGTGTGGTGCCGGCACACACGACTGCCCGGCGGCTTGGCGGGCCGCCGGGCAGTGGGTTCTGCGCCACTGCGTGGAGATCTTCAGTTGGCTGCCCGGGGTATCCGCTTGCTCACTCTTCGGTTTCGGTGAGGTGGCCCTCGGGGGTTCCAGGTGCCCAGGGGTTTTGGTCTTGCGGCGACGGGTGGGCGGCGTCGGGGGCGGTCTCCGTCAAGGGCGATCGCGTCGGCCCAGGCGGTGCGCTTTCGGCGGTTGGCGTGGGCGAGCTGAAAGGCGAGCAGGATCGCCTGGGCGGCGGAGCATGCACACACGCGTGGATGCGCTTCCTCAGCAGCTCGACCGCGGCAACCTCCGGTCGGATCGCCTTGCTCGTCTCGCGGACGGCCGCTGCCTCCACGCTCTCCCCCGGCTCGATCTCACCGGCGGAGAGCCTCACCACAGCCAGCCCGCCTCCTGCGCGATACGGATCGCGTCGACTCGGTTACGCGCGTTGAGTTTGGTGGCAGCCGTGGTCAGGTAATTGCGCACGGTCCCCGTGGACAGCCGCAGCTTCTTCGCGACCTCAGCGGCGTCCATGCCCTCCGAGGCCAGTTGAAGCACCTCCGTCTCCCTGGCGGTGAGCGGGTTCTCCGCGCCGCCCCAGGCTGCGAGCGCCAGTTCGGAGTTGATCACGCGCTGTCCCGCCGCGACCTTCCGTACGGCTTCGGCGAGTTCCTGCGGCGGAGCGTCCTTCAGGAGGAATCCGGAAACCTTGGCGGACATCGCCCGGCGCAGCATCCCCGGCCGGCCGAGGCTGGTGAGGATCAGCGCGCGGCAGCTGGGCACCCGTTCGTGCAGTTGCGCGGCCGCGGTCAGCCCGTCGAGCCCCGGAAGGTCGATGTCGATGACGGCCACTTGAGGCTGGTGCTCTCGGACCGCCGGCAGGATCTCGTCTCCGCGCTCCACGCTCGCCACCACCTCCAAGTCGCGTTCCAGCGAAAGAAGGGCGACCAAGGCGCCACGCACCATATGCATGTCTTCAGCGAGCAGTACACGGATCATTGGGCCCCCCAGCCGTCCACCCACATGTGAGCCACTCAAAGCACTGGCGTGATCATGTTATCAGCCGGATGTATCACGAGGACTGAGTGAACTACGGTCGCCGTCCCTCCATGCCTGGGGGCGCTCCTCCCCGACGACCCGGTCGGGAGCTTCGGCCACCAAGCGGAAGCAGCGGTCAGAGCCCGACACTCCGTCCGGCTCCCGTTCGACGACGAGGCGTCCGCCGGCCCTGTCCAGTCGCTCTCTGAGATTGCCAAGTCCGTTGCCGCTGTGCGGAGATGAGTCGTGATGCCCGGTGATCAGTCCGTTGTTGACGATCGTGAGGCGTGCCGTCCCCTCGTCGACCTCGGCCGTGATGGAACACCGGGACGCCTTGCTGTGGCGCAGCAGATTGGTGACGCCTTCCCGGAGCACGGTCGCCAGCACGGTGCTGGTCTGCGGGCTGAGGTCCTCGATGGACGGGGCAAGCACAAGGTCGACCTCAAGCTCCGCGGCCTCCAGGACCGACCGGGCGGACAAAGCCTCGGAAGCGAGCGACATCTGCCGGTAGCCGCGGGCCACCCTGCGGACATCGGAGAGCGCCTGCCGGGAGATGGCGAGGACTTCCTCCGCCTCCCGCTCGGCCTGGTCGTGCCTGACCGCGATCAGACGCTGAAGCAGCTCGCCCTTGAGGACGATCGCGGACAGGCTGTAGCCCAGCAGGTCATGCAAGTCCCGGGCCATGCGCAGCCGTTCATCCGCCACGGCCATCCGCGCTATCTTCGCGCGGGCCGCGAACACCTGGTCCACCAGGGTGGACATCCGCGACACCCCGAAAATCACCAGGCCGGTGAGCAGGGTGGTCTGGCACATGTAGGCGAGGTCTATGACGCCCATCCCCAGAATGACACCGGGAACCAGCAGGCTCAGCCCGGTCAGTCCGTACAGGGGCCACGCCAGGCGGGGCGACAGCAACAGCAACAGGGACCCCCCGAGGAACCCGGCCATCGCCCCCCACATGATGCCGAAGCTGAGCAGCGGCAGATAGGTGAGCGCGGCCTGGGCGCCGAGGGTCAGCGTCTTGCGCAGTGGTGAAGCGCGGTCGGCTCCCTGCGCGGAGTGCACGAGCTGCAGTGCGAATACGGAAGTCAGCGCCACAATCGTCATGAACAACACGGGCACCGACGGCTTGAGACTCATGAGGTTGAGCGCGGTGATGCCGAGGTAGCAGACCAACACCGCGAGCAGGATGGCGCGAGCCAGTCTGGGAGCCGGGCTGGCGCTCCACTCGATCCTGTCCCCGAGAGAGTCACGTCTGTCCGCGAGGGAGTCACGGCGTCCACTGCTACGCATACGAAACGTGCTCCCCCATCCCCGAATGGAACATCGGGGGCCCCTGCCGCTTCAGACGGACGCGGCCGCAGGCGCTCTGCGACCGCGGGCCCGGAAGCCCCCCTCGGGCGACTCTACGTTCCCCCGGGGACTTCTCGTATCCCTCCCGCGCGATATTCGCACACACGCCCCATCGAACGAGATGGCGAAACGGGGACCGCCCACACTCATGGCCACACGTGTGGCTGGGCGTCAGACAAAGAGGGGGACGGGGTTGAGTTTCTCGTACGGGGTCGGTCGCGCGACCCGTCCCAGCGCGACGGGAACGTCGTAGAGCCGCCCGGGCGCGTAGCGCGCCCAGAAGTGCCTGAGCCCGGGGACCACCACCTTCACGACGGGAAGTTCCGTGTCCGGCCTGGTCTGGTCGAGCACCAGCAGGTCCATGCCGTGCTCGGCGAGCAGGCTGGTGGTGGCGAGGAGGTCGTCTCGCAGATCGGCTCTGGGCACGTACTGCCACGACGCGGGGGCGGACGGTGCCAGGTCGGGCCGGGGACGTAGATACGGCTGATTCGCGGCGCTCGCCGTGCGCCACCAGCTCGTGGCCTCGGGGTGGTTGACGCGGTAGCCCGGTCCGCCCGCCTGTGCTCCCGATACGGCCGGCAGCAGCTGCCCCATCTCGGTCAGTGCCCTGCGCAGCGCCAGCTTCGGGTCGAAGTGGGCGCCGAAGCCGAAGATGATGTCCTCCGTGGGCCCGTCGGTGCGCCGGGAGAGGGCCGCGACGACCGGGACGCCGAGATCGGCGGTGAGGTCGAGCGCCCAGATCTCGCGGTGGAGTCCGCGGTATCCGGAACGCAGACGCTCGATGTACGGCTCGCCGAAGGAATCGAGATCGACGCCCGGCTGGCGCGTGCGGTTGTACCACCACAGGGCGACCGCGTCGCGTTCGACCAGCTCCAAGAAGCCCTGGAGCACGGCGTCTTCCCGACTGCTGCCGGCCGCGTTGCCGTTGGAGTCCGCGGCCGGTTCGTGCGCCTGCCGCGCGTCGGTGGAGAAGTACAGCATGCTGCTCGGCAGCAGCCGGTAGCCGCCCGTGGTGAGGGACCACAGGGGTGTCCAGTCGACGGGGCGGTTCTCGTCGAAGCGTTCCGGGACGGCGGTGCAGGGGAAACCCTTCGCGTTCCAGTGGTCACGGTCACGGAACTGCCGGTCGTGGAACAGCTGACAGGTATGGGGATGCAAGGCCGCCTCACCCAGACCGCGGAAGGTGTCCCGCACCACTGCTTCGTCGCCCCACCGGGCCCCGCTGTACCGCTCGACGGCTTCACACAGGGCGCTGACCTGGGCCTCCTGCGCCGTCAGGCCTTTACCGCCGCTGAGCGAGCGCAGCCCCGTGTGCGGTCCGCCCAGCGTGCTCGCCCTCATCGCGAGGTTCTCTCCGGATACGTATGCCTCTACGAAGCCGGGGGTGCCGCCGGCCCGCTGGATCTCCCGTACTACGCCGGTGACCGGGCCGACCAGCCGGCCGTAGCGCTCCAGCATCTGCGCGGTGCCGCATGCGCGGTGGCCGCCTCCGACGCCGTCCTTCGCCTTCAGGCGGCTCTGCGGGACGAAGGGGCGCCAGCCGCGCTCCTCAACAAGCCGTGGATTGCCGCACGCGGCGCACTGGAGCAGGCGCGGCACGGGGTACGAGGTGGTCCGCAGCGAGAAGGTGCTGATGGCGCGAATGGTGCCCTGCTCGTCACCGCGCAGCCCTCCGACCCATTTGACCGCTTCAAGTGCCGCGGCCTGCACGGCCAGTGCCCGGCCCGCGGGCAGCGCCGCCGCAGGCCGCGCCACCGGCTGATCGAGCTCGAGCGCTCGCTGTAACGGCAGTTCGGACCTGCGGTGTCCGCGCAGCCTGGCCGCGAGGCAGGACCAGCAGGGGCCGCCGTCCGGGCGGAAGACGGGACCGATCCAGGGCTCGGGACCGGACAGGCTGACGAGCAGCCAGGGCCGGCCGGCGGCCCGGTGCTCGGCGTCCAGGCCCAGGAGCCCGGGGTCGAGATAGTCGTCGCACACGACGATGTCGAGATCGGCGTCGTGCGCCGTGTCCGTGAGCAGCATCCCGGACGACAGGCAGGCCTCCTGGAGCGCGACGACTTCCGCCCCGGGCAGCGGCGTGATCCGTACCGCCGCCCGCCTCATCTCCTCGGCGGCGCGGGCGCCGTCCAGTCCCGCGAGATCCCAGAACGCCTCCGCGGCCCGGTCGGGCGGGAGGGTGCAGGGCTGCTGCCGGAACCGGAGCAGCCCTGCCTCGCTGAGAACCTCCAGGGCGTCAACGACCTCTTCCCGGCTGAGAGTTGACGCCGCGGTGCGGACGATGGCGGACAGGGTGCGCGTCCCGTCGAGCAAGGGGGCCAGCACCTCGGCCTGGGTGCCGCGCAGTGCGGTGATACCGGAGTGCGACACGAGATAGGCCGCTTCTCCTGGCACGACCGTGGCGCGGAGGTGGCTCTTGAATTCGACGAATGCGGTCTCCTGTGCCGCGGTGGTCATCTGCAAGCACCCTCTACCTCGAACGACGCCGAGAGGGCACAGAAGGTGAACATGACGAGCGAGTCGTCGGACTTCGCGTCGAGGTGATCGACGATGAGCCGCGGACGCGCGGCGGAAGCGGGCTCCTTGACGGGAGACAGTGCGTTGATCTCGACGGCGTCATCCAACATGAGGTGCCTTCCTTATGCGAACTCGGCTTTACGAACTCGGGCAGGGCTCCTGTTCGCCAGGCATCCTCATCCCGGGGTCCCGCTCCCGGACAGTGACGACCTCATCATTGAAGTATGACTTTTTCCTGCATGCGGTGAGGAGGAACTCATCGGGAGCGCTGGGACGGAAACACTGTCCGCCGTCACCTCCTGAATGGAATCTTCGTCGGCGTGGAAGAACGAAGCACCTCCTTCCACAGCCGGAAGGAGAGGTCCTCAGGTGATGAACGATCAGCACGGAACCGAATGGTCCGCCACGGAAAGCTCGTTGCCGGTCAGCGACCTTTGCAGGCGCCGGGAGGCGCTGGTCCTCGAACACACCATCGCGGTGGTGGCCCGGGACGCGGACACCATGTCCCGCGTCCCGCGGCGAAGCGAGGTCTCCCGTGTGTTCCCTTTCGAGGAGCGACCGCTCGTCGGTGACCAGGTAGTCCGCGACCATCTGGAGGGGATGCTCATCGCGTGGCCTACCTGGAGCACGAGGTGTTCCCGGTCCACCGCGTGGATGACGTGGTGATCCTCGAAGGCCAGATCAACGGCAGCCGGGCCGCCGACTGGCAGGACATCCCCGGCAAGGGCAAGCGGATGGCTCTTCAGGTCGCTGTCCGGCAGCTCTCCTGAGACCTGAGTGAGACGCGGGATCGCGCCATGACAACGCCCTATCTGCCGCAACCATTTTCCGTCGGAACGGAACTGAGCCTCTTCTGCCTGCCCTGTGCCGGGGGCGGGGCATCCTCGTACGCGTCGTGGCAGCAGGCCCTCGATCCGCGTGGAGCCAGGGTCCGTGTCCGGCCCGTACAGCTGCCCGGACGGGAGGAACGGGCCGGCGAGGCACGGTTCACCGACCTCGACGCCCTGGTCGAGGAGATGGACGAAGAGCTCGACGACGCGCTGTCGCGACCCCACATCATCTACGGGCACAGCATGGGGGCGTTCATCTCCCATGCGCTCACCCTGCGCCGCCAGCGCCGCGGCGCGGTACTGCCGCTGGCCCTCGTCCTGAGTTCTCACCGCGCTCCGCACATCCGGCCCAACCGCATCCTGGACCCGGGGGCGGACGACGAGACACTGGCGACGAGCCTGGCCGAACTGGACGGAATCCCTTGGGAGCTGGCCCGACGACCGCGGTTCAGGGCGGCCTTCATGCCGCTGGTGCGCGACGACCTCAGGCTCTGCTCCGGGTGGGTGGAGCCGCACGAGATCGAACCGCTCCAGGTGCCCCTCCACCTCCTCGTGGGCGACCAGGACCATCTGGTGCCCGTCCACAAGATGGCCGCGTGGTCGGCGCACGGAACCCAGGGTTCCGAACTGCGCACCCTGCCCGGCGGCCACTTCATCACCCGCACTCACGAGAGCGACCTGCTCAGCCGTCTGAGCACGCTACTGGCCAGGTATGGCGGCGCACCACCGCGTGACGACGTACCGCCTCGTGACGAGCTGACGAAGGGACCGAGAAGGTGAGAACAGTGCTCGCTCAGCGAGACACCCCCGTGTGGCCCGACGCCGTTGATCTGGTCAGCACCGTGTTCGCCGGCGCATCGACCTCATCACCTACCGGCTGTACCTCGCCGACGGCAGCCTTCCGGAGCCGGAGGAGCGGGCGCGCCGGCGCGCCTTCCACGACCAGCGGCCCACACCGTTCGAGCCCTGTCTCCCACCAGGTCCGAGACAGCACACAGGCTTTGACAGCACACGGGATCTGCCCCGATCCCCCCACCCTCGCCAGGACCCGGCGCCGCCGCATCCATCGGCCGTGCGGCGCCGGGCCCACCGCCGACGAACAGGGAGGCTGACATGTTCACCCCGCCACGCGAACGCGACACTCCGCCCCAGCCGGTCAGGACCCGCACTGTCGCCTCCTCAGCCCCTGCCGGCTTCGGCCACGACCCCGAGTTCGGCGAGCTGTTCGGCCGACTCTCCGAACAGGCGCTTGTGCACGGTCTGTTGAGCAACCCCAGAGGACAGCTGATCACCCTGACCGGGCCGGCCGGCGTGGGCAAGAGCCACCTGGCGCACACGGCTTTCCACACCTGGCCGCGCCGCCGCGCTGCGGACACCCTGTGGATGGACCTCGCCTCGGCGGATGGCGCCCTCGCTCTCTGGTCCCGTCTCGACGCCCGTACGGCCAAGGAGGCCGCGGAACGGATCGGCGGGGCGGAGGTGCTGCTCGTCCTGGACAACTGCGACCTGGTGGGCGCGGACATCGCCATGGACGTCTCCGCCCTGCTCAGGGCCTGCCCCCGGCTGCGGATTCTGGTCACCAGCCGGATGCCCCTGGACCTCCGCGCCGAACACGTCCTGCCGGTCGATCCGCTGCCCACGGGCCCCGGTTCACCGGCCGAGGACATCTTCATCACCCGCGTGCACCCCTCCTACCGCGCCCGGCTCGCGCAGGAACCGGGCCGACTGGTGGTGGCGGACATCTGCCGGGAGGTCGACGGAGTTCCTCTGGCCGTCGAGATGGCAGCGGAAGCCGTGGGCGCCGAGAGCCCGCACGCCGTACTCGACCGTCTGCGCAGGGGCGAGTACACGCGTCGTCGCCGCAGGCTGCGTGACGCACCCGACCGGCACCGCGGCGGCGACAGCGCCTTGGCCTGGGCGGCCTGCGTACTGAGTGACACCGACCGTCAGCTCCTGGGCCGGATCGCCGTGTTCGAGTCCGCTGTCAGCCTGTCCGCCGTGCGGCACATGGCGCGAGCCGGACACGAGGCGGCGGTGTCGGGTGTCGAATCCCTGGTGCACAAGAGCCTGTTGCTGAGCGGAACCGACCAGGACGGCGAGCCGGAGTTCCGGCTGACGCACATGGCACGCCACCACTACCGCGAGGAGCTGGCGCGCGACGACGCGGCGTTCCAGCAGGCGCTCGACCTCCACGCCGGGCACTGCGCCGTATTCGCCGCGGACATCGCGAAAGAGCTGCGCCGCGGACGGCACCCGAGCCAGTTGCTGTCTGCTGTCGGCTCCCGGCTGCCAGACCTGCGCAAGGCGGCCGGCCATCTGAGCGCACGCGGCGACCACGCCGGAGTCCTGCGCCTGCTGACCTCGCTGGAAGGCCCCTTGCTCGATCACGGTCTGGCTCCGGAGGTCGCCGACGTCATCGAGGAGTCCACCGCCGCCCTGCCGCCCGCGGACCCTGCCGGAACCCTGGCCGCAGAGGCATTGATGTCCGTCGCCCGCTGGGCGCTCGACCGCGACGACCAGCAGCGCGCGCAGGCCGCCCTCGACCGCGCGGCGGCGGCCTGCGCGGACTCTCCCGGCGGACACGCCCGGGTGACTGGTCTGACCGGCGAACTGCTGCGCCGCCGGGGCGAGACGGCCGCCGCGGCCGTCCTGCTCGACTCCGCGATCCCGCAGCTCGACGCCGTGGACGATGTGCGAGCCGGCGCCCTGGCCCGCAGGTCCCTGGCCCTCGTGAGGGCCGCGCACGGCGACCCGGACGCCGAACAGCCCGTCCTTGAGGCCCTGGACGCGCTGTCCCGTACACCCGACGGGGCCGACCCGGCCTGGCGGTCCTCCGAGTCGCCGATCGCGTTGCGCGCGTCCCTGCTGAGCGCACTGGCACGGATCCGGCGGCTGCAGGGCCGGGCCGTCGAGGCGTACGAGACGGTGCGGGCGTCGATGCGGCTGCTACTGAGGACCGGCTCTCCGGCTCAGGCGGCCGAGGCTCTGGAGACGGTGGCCGTTCTCGCCTTCCGGGGCGGGGCCGAGGAGCAGCGGTACGCCGTGGCCAGGGTGCTGGCGTACGCGGCGGCGCTTCGCGGCCGTTACGGCCTGGTGTCCGACGACGACGGCACGCTGCGGGCGCTGACCGACCGGCTCCACGGAAGCGTCGAGGCCCCCACCCTGCGGCAGCTGCGGGCCGACGCCCGGCACGTCTCGGTCCGTGACGCTCTGATCGCCGGCCTGTTCGCGCCGCCACCCGACAAGGAACCGGCCGCGCGGGCCGGTTCGGGGGCACCGCTCGGACTGACTCCTCGTCAGCACGAGGTCGCCCTACTGGTCGCGGAAGGCCTCACCAACCGGCAGGTCGGCCGCCGACTGGGCATCTCGGAATGGACCGTGACCAACCATCTGCGTGTGGTGATGCAGAAGCTGGAGTGCACCTCCCGGGTGCATGTCGCGCGCATTGTGCAGCGGGCCGGCCTGTGAAGGCGGCCGCGACGACCCACATCTGGGTGGGCCGGGCACAGGACTCCTTGCTGGCCGATGACCTGGCCGTCCTGGACGACCGGGAGAAGCACCGCCTTGAGGGGTACGCGGACGACGTGACCCGCGCCAGATACGCGGGGGCCCGTGCCGCGATCCGCCGCACCGTCGCGCGGTGGCACGACGTGGAGCCGTCCTCGGTAACCTGGGCGACCGCGCCCTGCCCGGGCTGCGGAAGCGACCAGCACGGTCCGCCTCGCATCCAACGGCCGGTCACCGACTGGCAGATCAGTGTGTCGCGCTCGGAGCGGTGGTGGATGCTCGCCCTCTCGTACCAGGCGCCGGTCGGGGTGGACATCGAGCTCCGGCGGACCCATGAGGTGTCGGCAGTGGTCCGCCGCTGTCTCAGCCGCGCAGAGCAGGCTCATGTGGCGGCCGCCCGGTCCGGCGGCGGACGCGACGACGCCCTGATGCGCTGCTGGGTGCGGAAAGAGGCGGTGAGCAAGGCCTGGGGGGTCGGTCTTGGCACTGATCTGGCGCGCATAGAGGTGCGTCCCGAGGACGACCACGCGCTGATACGGCGGACGGCCCCCGGCGGCCACAGCCTGTGGGACGTACGTGACGTGGCGGTCACCGGAGCGTGCCTGGCCGCGGTCGCCCGGCCCGCGGCGCACGCGGGTCCGGTCGCCGTGCGGATACCGACGGCCGCGTCCTCATGAACCGCGCCCGCCGCGCCGGTACCCGGCAGCCTGGTTGTGCGCACAACCAGGGTGCCGGGCACGGCGGTTCAGTGTCCGGGAGGGACGCGCCCGGGTCAGAAGACGATCGGGCCGGGGCTCTGCTTCGACACGGCGACGCAGGTGTTCGCGGTGCCGAGGATGTTGAGGCTCAGCGAGGCGTCGCCGGAGCCGGCGGCCGGGATGTAGGAGTCGAGGCTGTCGCCCGCGGCCACCGAACCGGTCAGCGCGCCGATGACGACCGGCCGGCCCGCGGCTGCGGCGTCGTTGGCGGTGCCGCTGAAGGAGACGGTGCCGCCCGCGGCGCGCGCCAGGCGGAGCGTCGCGGTGATCGAGTTCGCCGGGATGTCCACCGGGGCCAGGCCGGCGCTGGTGGAGATCTTGACGGAGCCCACGCCGCTCGCGGCGGAGGCATGGATCGTCAGATCGGTGGTTCCGTAGGAGCCGCAGTCGTACGTCGCCGTGACGGTCTGGACGTCCGCCGTCTGGGACGCGGAGGCCGGAACAACGGTGGCGAGGGAGCCGAGGAACAGGGCGGCGGAAAGGACCGTGACGGGCTTCGTGAGCGGATGCATAGTCAAATCCCCTTGGTAGTACGGGTGATGGTGGTTACGAACCGGGAGCGCTCGCGGCCGCCCGGTTCACCCGGTGGACCTGATGCCGTGGGCGTACGGCCGTGGACCTGGCGCTCAGGCCACCGGAATTCTCGTGGTCGGCGGATGCCAGTCGGCGATCCCGTCGAAGCTGCGCAGCAGCAGGCCGGGGACCACTTTCGACAGCGTTCTGATCGCCGCGTCACGGGCCGCGACGGCGGCGCGCGAACGCAGCGACATCAGCCGCGAAGCGCGTTCGGCACGGCGGATCAGATCAGTGGTACGCGGCCTGCGCTCGCGGTCGTACGCGGCGAGGGCGGACGGCAGATCCCCGCCCGGCACTGCGTGGTGGGCGAGGACCACGCCGTCCTCGATCGCCATGTTGGCGCCCTGGCCGAGGGTGGGCACCATGGCGTGCGCGGCGTCCCCGAGGAGGGCGCTGCGGCCCTGCTGGAAGGCGCCCAGGGGGTCTGCCATGTGGAAGACGTCGTGGCGCAGGATGTCCTCCTCCCCCACCGAGTCGAGGAGGGCGGGGATGGGGTCGTGCCAGTGGCCGAACCGCCGCCGCAGTTCCGCCTTCTCCCCGTCCGGGGAACGGCCGCCTCGCTCCGTCACCGCACAGGCGTAGATGAACACGCTGTCCGCGTCGCGGATCAGGCTGCCCCACACGTGCCCGCCGCCCCATGTCTCGTGCGGGACGAAGTGCGGCCGTGGCATGGGGGCGAGGATGCGCCAGACCGTCCAGCCTCCGTAGGCCGGTGCCGGGTGCGCGGGGAACAGGACGGTGCGGACGGAGGAGTTGATGCCGTCGGCGCCGATGACGAGGTCGGCTTCGTACACCCCCTGCGCGGTGGTGACCCGCGCCCTGCGGTCCCGCGCCCCGGGGTCGGCGAGCAGCGCGGCCTCACCGGTGTGGAGCGTGCCGTGGGACAGCCGCTTGACAATCAGGTCTATGAGGTCGCTGCGCCGCAGGACCACCAGGGGGCCGCCGAACCGGGCGACGACGGACGAGCTGTCCGTACGGGTCAGGGGGCGGCCACGGGGGTCGCGCAGCAGTCCGTCACCGTCCCATGCCGCCAGGTCGCTGACCTCTCCGAGGCCGAGAGCGGCGAGCGCGCGCTGCGCGTTGGGGGCCAGGGTCAGCGCGGCGCCGACCGGGGACAGTGTGGGGGCACGCTCCAGGACAGTGGTGCGCCAGCCACGTCTGTGCAGCCCCAGCGCGGCGGTCAGACCACCGATGCCGGCGCCGATGATGACGGCGCTAGGACGAGACATGAACTCTCCTTGTCACAGGGGCCGGTTGAAGGCTCGTCGCAGATGCCGGTGCGCGACCGTGGGAGCGGCCCTGCGGGCGGGGCGCGCCCACCCGCCGGGCCCGCACGTCACCGGCGGCCACCTCCCGCCCGCCAGTGCACGGCCGCCGCTCCCGCGAAGTCCCCGGCGTGCGCGAAGCCGGCCAGCATGAGCAGGCTGTCGTCCCTGACCCGGCCCTCGCGGATGCCGTGGTCAAGCGTGATCGGGACGGCGGCGCCGAAGAGGTTGCCGAACCGGTCGAAGGTGTCCAGGTGACGGTCCGCTCCGATGGAGAGCCGCTCCTGCCACTGTTTGAGGAACATCCGGTTGGGCTGGTTGGTGATCAGCAGATCCAGGTCGTCGGTCTTGAGGTCCAACTGCTCGCAGACCCTGCCGACCACCTCGGGCACCAAGCGGTTTCCGCGCTCGACAATGTCGGAGACCTTGTCGGGGGTGAAACCGACGTGCATCTGGCTGGCCCCCGGCTCCCAGTACTTGCGGCCGTCGTTCAGCGTGAGCCCGCAGTCCCGGGTGTACTCGCCGTGGTTGGCGACCTCGATGCCGAGGACCGGCGACTCGCCGGACGCCGCCACGTACGCGGCACCGCAGCCGTCGCCCGGGATGACGGCCTCGGGAAGCCCGCGCACATCGGGTTGTGTCATCACGGGACCGGCGCTGTTCTGCACGTTGAACAGCAGCGCGGACGTCGCCTGTCCGGAGCCGATGAGGGCCTTGGCGATCCGGAGCATGTGGATGAACGAGGCGCAGCCCCCGTTGTGGGCGTCCAGGACCCAGTCGGCCTTGACGCCGAGCCGGTGGGCCACTTCGGCGCCGGGTCCTGTGAACGGCACTTCGGGCAGCAGGGAGTTGGTGATCACTACGTCCACGGAGCGCAGGGCCTGCTCGCCGATTCGGTCCCGCAGGGCGAGCCCGGCCTTCTCCATCATGTCCGCGGGCGTCTCGTCTCTGGAAACCTGGTGCCGGTAGTGCGGGGCCCTGAACATCCTGTGCCCCGCCAACTCGGCGTTCTCTCCCTGGTATTGGAGGAAGTAGTCCGTTGGGACCGGTTCTCCGGGCAGATAGGAGGCCAGCTCCAGCAGACTTACGGCTCTCATGCGGTCCCGTTCCCGTAACGGTGCTCCAGGATCTTCTTCAGGTTGTCGATCTCCACCTGGTGACCGGCGTAGAAGAGCGGCCACATGTCGCCGACCCACGGGCGCTCGGGGCTTGAGGCGAGATCGGTGTGGGGATTCTTGTCGTAGTACGGGTGCCGGCAGTTGGTCCAGATGACCACGGAGCCGGGCTTGTTGAGGACGGTCTGCGCCGGGACGATCCGGTGCAGGTAGTTCATCCACAGTTCGACGCCCTGGTCCCAGGCGCACCGCATGTCGACGGTGAGCGCCTCGGGGTCGCCGTCGATCTTCATGAAGATCTTGGTCTCGTTGTCCAGGAGCGTGTCGCGCCCCTGGTAGACGCCCGGAACGTCGGTGGGGGCGAAGTCGCGGGTGCTGTAGGTGTACTCGTTCAGGTTGCGTACGTCGGTGAGGTACTCGTAGACCGCCTGCGGCGGCGCGTCTATGTACTGGTGCACCGTCACGAACTGCCCGTACACCTCGTCGTAGGTGAACGACTCCTTGGTCAGCGTGCCCGCGAGCGCGAGAGCTTCCTCGCGCGGCGTGGTCTCCCAGCGCAGCAGCCCCGGGACGTCCTTGATGCCGGCGGGTACGGGGTCCGGCGCGACGTAGCCGTCGAGGACGGTCGGGTTGGTCAGTGCGGTGGTCATGGTGATGTGACTCCTTGGTTGACAGAGCGGCCCAGGCCCACGGCCATGGCGTGTTGCAGGAAAGGTCTGAACGGTGGCATCTCGGCGGCGTCGACATCGACGCAGACCAGCAAAGGCGCCCCGGTGGACGAGGTGCGGTCGAGGGCTGCTCCCAGCTCCCCCGCGGTGGTGACGGTCACCGCGTCCAGGCCGGGGAACAGGGCGGCGACGCCGTCGCCGATCCGGGCCGGGCGGAAGAGGTTGTAGGAGTAGTCGCCCGAGTAGAACAGCTGCTCGCGGGTAGCGCACATGCCGTGCGCGTTGTTGTTGAGGATCACGAACGTCACGGGCAGCTGATGTTCGACCGCGGTGTGCACCTCCATGCCGTGCATGAAGAACGCCCCGTCCCCGGCGAGCACGACGGTGCGTCTGCCGGTCGCGAACGCCGCGCCGATCCCGGCGCCGAAACTGTGCCCCATGCCCCCCATGCCCAGGGCGGCGATGAACCGCCCGCCCTCGGGCACGGGGACGTGGTGGATGGCGGTGGCGCCGGCGTTGCCCGCGTCGGCGACCACGTTCGCCCCGCCGGGCAGGTGTGCGGCGACGGTGAGTGCGGCGGTGCGCATGTCCAGGGGGGTGGACGGCGCCGGCTCGGCGGGCGGCGCCGGCTCGGCGGCCGCTGCCCGGTCGGGTTCCGGGGCCGCGTGGCCGACCTCCTTGGCCAGCAGGGCAAGTTCGACGCCGACTGGGCCCGTGAGCCGGACCAGTTCCTCGCGCGGCTCCAGGAACGGGTGGCGAGGATCGACGCAGATCACCGGCACGCCTTTGAGGTGGTCGTGCAGCCCGGCCCCCGCCATCTGCGGCAGCCGGGTGCCGGCCAGCACGACGGCCGACGCCTGCTCCAGGACCTCCTGTACATGGCCGCTGCCGATGGCGCCCACCACTCCCAGGTGCAGCGGGCTTCTGCGATCGAAGACGTCCTTGGCGTCAGGGGCGACGGCAACACGCGCGCCCAACGCATCCACGAGCCATGCCAGTTGACGGCGCGCGTCAGCCCTGGCCACCGCTTCACCGGCGACCACCACGACGCCCTGCCGCTCGCATGCCGAGCGCAACAGGTCGACCGCGCGGGCCCGTTCACCGTCGGGGGACAGCGGCGGAGCGTAGGTCCGCGACGCTCTGGGCGGCTCCCAAGGCGCGAGCACGGCCTGCTGGACGTCCTTGGGCAGCAGCAGTACGGCGGGCCCGGGGGTCGCCGCATCCATGGCTGCCGCGAGGGCCGCCGGGAGCAGCCGCGCAATGGATTCCGGCTCGTCGACCCGGGCGCAGTACACGGCGAGTTCGCCGAACAGGCGGACCGCGTCGATCGACCCCGCCAGTCCGCTGGTCTCCTGGAAGGAGCCGTGCCCGTCCAGGGAGGCGGGCGGCTGCCCTATGAGCACCAGAGCCGGCACGTACGAGGCTCTGAGTTCGGCAATCCCCGGGACCAGGTTCATGGCCCCGGCCCCCGAGGTGGCGGCGATCACCGGTACGCGCTGCGAGGCGCGGTGGTATCCGTCCGCCATGGTGACGGCGGAGAACTCGTGCTTGGCGAGTACACCGAGTGGGCCGGATTCCGCGTGATGGATCGCGTCATACAGGTCCTCGATATTCGCGCCGCCGACTCCGAACACGTGGCTGAGTTCCTTATCGCGGAGGAAATCCACGATGAAGTCGACCACTCGAAGTGAATTTCTCATGGCCCGTCCCTTCCGGCGGTGGTTCCGCCATTTCAGGCGGAACCACCGCCCATCGGCAAGCAGCACATACCTGCCAGGGGACGGCCGGGCCGGTATGGCAGGGATCTGCCATACCGGCATGTCATGTGGCGCCCGACGTGGGGCGGTTAACTTCCTCGCACATCGCCCAGCCGAAAGGGATACCCCTCGTGATCACCGTTGACACCGTGTGCACCCTCATAGAGAAGAAGCTCGGCAACAAGGCCGCGGGACTGAGTCTCGACGCCGACACCGTCTTCGACTCGGTGGGCCTTTCCAGCCTGCAGATCGCCGACATCGTCTACACCATCGAGGACGACGCGGAGATCGAGCTCGACCCCAGTCAGGCAGCCGACGTGAAGACCGTCGGCGACCTGGTCAAGCTGGTCGAGGCGGCCCAGTCAGCCGAAGCCGCGGCGTGAGCACCGCCACCTACCAGGGCGCCACGGCCGAGGCGATCAAGCACCACTACGACGTCTCGAACGACTTCTACGGCCTGTGGCTCGACAAGTCCCTCACCTACACCTGTGCCCTGTGGGACGAGCCCTCCGTGGCGGAGGAGCTCGAAGCCGCGCAGATACGCAAGCTGGACCACCTCATCGAGGGGGCCGGGGCGGCCGGGGCCCGGCGGGTCCTGGACGTGGGCTGCGGCTGGGGCAGCGTCCTCAAGCGGCTGACCGGGGTCCACGGCGTGGAGCACGCCGTGGGCCTCACCCTCAGCGACAGCCAGGCCGAACTGGTGCGGGCCGCCGAACTGCCGCGTACCGAGATCCGCGTGGAGAACTGGCTGCACCACGAGCCGGCCGAGGGCTACGACGCGATCATCTCGATCGGCGCGTTCGAGCACTTCGCCAGGACCGGCCTGTCCCGGGCCGAACGGATCGCCTCCTACCGGGAGTTCTTCGAGCGCTGCCGCTCCTGGCTGCCCCTGCGCGGCCGTATCGCCCTGCAGACCAACATCAAGGGCAACAACAATGTGATGGACAAGGCCACCGTTCGTGAGCTCATGTTCATCATGGAGACGATCTTCCCCGAGTCCGAGATTCCGGCACTCTCCGAGGTCGTCGAATCCAGCGAGAAGCTCTTCGATGTCGTCTCTCTGCGCAATGACCCCGATCACTACGCCCGTACGTGCGCGGAATGGCTGCGCAGGCTTCAGGAGAACCGTGAATCGGCCGTACGCATTTCCGGTGAGGAGCACGTCGCCAATTACGAGAACTATCTGGGTGCCTGCGTCCGACATTTCACCGACCGGCACCTGGGCCTGGTGAGAATAGTTCTTGAGAAGGTGCGCTGAGTGAGTACACGAAAGCACATCGTCTACTGGCACGAGACCGAATGCGTCACCCCCGAACCACCGCTGCGCGGCCACGTGGACTGCGACGTGGCCATCGTCGGCGGCGGATACACGGGACTCTGGGCCGCCCACTTCCTTCAGGAGGCCGAGCCCGCGCTCGATATCCGCGTCGTCGAGGCCAAGCACTCCGGTTACGGGGCCTCGGGCCGCGCGGACGGCTTCGTCACGCCGACCATCGGCAAGGACATCCAGGCCCTGGTCCAGCAGTTCGGCACCCGCCGCACCCTGGAGGCGTCCCAGGCGGTGGGCCGTTCCATCCTGGAGATCGGCCGCTTCGCGCGCCGCAACAAGATCGACGCGGAGTACGAGGCGAACGACTACCTGATGGTCGCCACCAGCCAGGCCCAGCTGAAGCGGCTGCGCGAGGACCGGGAACTGGCCACCAGGATCGCCGGCCGGGAGCAGCCCGAGATCCTCTCGGCAGCACAGGGCCAGGAGCTGATCGGCTCACCCGCCATCCTGGGCGCCATGCGCACCGGCGGCGCGCTGGTCAATCCCTTCAAACTGGCCCGAGGAGTGGCCCGCGTCGTCAAGGAACGCGGGGTGACCGTCTACGAGAACACCCCGGTGCTGCGCGTCGAGCCCGGGGTGCGGCCCGCCGTCGTCACTCCCGGCGGCCGGATCACCGCGGACAAGGTGATCATCGCCGCCAACGCGCACCAGTTCACCTTCGAGCCGTTCCGCAACAAGACGGTGCCGATCTGGAGTTACGCGATGGTGAGCGAACCGCTCACCGACGAACAGCTCGGCCGCATCGCCTGGGCGGGAAGGGAAGGCCTGGTCGAGGCCAAGACCTTCCTGACGTGCGCCCGGTTCACCGCGGACAACCGGCTGATGTGGGCCGGCGGCCCCGCCCAGTACTTCTTCGGGAGGGACATGCGCCGGCGTCGCATGAACGACCAGCGGACCTACCGGGAGCTGCACAAGGAGTTCGAAAGGTTCTTCCCGATGTGGCACGACGTGCGGTTCACCTACACCTACGGCGGCACGGTCGACGTCACCCGGGACTACGCCCCGCACTTCGGGTCGCTGCCGGGCGGCAACGTCTTCTACGGCTACGGCTTCAACGGCAACGGCATCGCCGCCACGCACACCGGCGGCAAGGTGCTACGTGACCTCGTCCTCGGCAAGGACTCCGAGTACGCGCGGCTGCTGTACGTCGACGACGAGCACCGCAAGCAGCGCGCCTTCCCGCCCGAACCCCTGCTGTACATCGGCGCGCAGGCCACCACACGCCTGATGGAGTGGAAGGAGTCCCGCGTATGACGCGCACAGGCGGCCGACGCCGCACCGTCCTGCTGACCGGCGCCTCCGGAGTGGTCGGCCAGGCCGTGCTCGCCGAGGCACCGGGCCATCCGGTGCGTGTCATCTCCATGGCCAGGCCGGGCGGCACCGCCGTCCCCGACACCGCCGGGCAGGTCGTCGGCGCCGACCTCGCCGAGCCGCGCTTCGGCCTCGACGACGAGAGCTACCGCGCACTGGCGAGCGACGTCGACACCGTCATCCACTCCGCCGGGCTGACCGAGTGGGGGCTGCCCGACGAGCGCTACGAGCCGGTCAACGTCGATGGCACACGCCGCGTGATCGAGTTCGCCGAACTCTCCGGCGCCACGGTTCACTTCATGAGCACCGCCTTCGTGGCGGCGCTGTTCGCCAACGCCCCGTACCGGCTCAGCGACACCAACGTCACCACCAACTATGTACGCTCCAAGCTGCGTTCCGAGCAGCTCCTGCGCGACAGTGGGGTGCCGCACACGGTGTTCCGGCCGACCAACCTGATCGGCGACTCCCTCACCGGGTGGACCTCACGCGGGCAGATCGTGCAGCTCATGTCCGACTGGATCTGCCGTGGCCGGGCGCCCTTCGTCCCCGTTCACGAAGGCAACCGGATCGACATCGTGCCGCAGGACCTGCTGGCCAAGGCGGTGCTCAAGGCTGTCGAACTCGGCGACGACAGCGGCGCGTTCTGGGTGACGTACGGCGACGAAGCCATGGACATGGAGAGCACCATCGCGGTGTGCGCCAAGCACGCCGCGAACCTGGGCCGGCCACTGCCGCCGCTCCCGGTCATCGACCCGGACGGCCTCGACCCCGAGGAACTGCGCAGGCTGCCGCCGCTGGCGCGCTCCTACCTGTCCGTCCTGCGCGACGTCAGCGAAGTGACCCGGTGCAGTGGCGGTGTCCTGCCCACGTCCATGCCCGAGCTGCGCGAGCGCTACGGCATCCCGTACGTCCAGGACTCCGACGCCTACCTGCGGACGCTTGAGTACGCCTCCGACAACCTCGGCCAAAGAGCCGGAAAGGACGCAGCGTGAACGAGGAGTGGAAGCCCCCGCGGCTGGACGGAACCGTCGCGGTGGTCACCGGAGCCAGCCGGGGCGTGGGCCGCGGCATCGCGCTCGCCCTGGGCAGCGCGGGCGCCACGGTCTACGTCACCGGGCGCAGCACCCGCGCCGGTGACCGTACCGAGGGCCTGCCCGGCACGGTCGACGAGACGGCCGAAGAGGTCACGGCCCGCGGCGGCACCGGTATCGCGGTGCGCTGCGACCACCGGTCCCAGAGCGACAACCAGGCCCTGGCCGACCGGATCCGGACCGGCCACGGCAGGCTCGACCTGTTGGTCAACAACGCCTGGGCGGGCTACGAGCGTTCCGCCGACGTGCGGTTCGACGCCCCGTTCTGGGAACAGCCCATGTGGCGCTACGAACTGTGCGAGGGCTCGCTGCGCGCCCAGTACGACATCACGCGGCTGCTCACGCCTTTGATGATCCCGCAGAAGAAGGGCCTCATCGTCGGGATCGGTTTCACCGACGGCGACACCTACCTCGGCCAGGCCGCGTACGACGTCTTCAAGTCCGCCAACGACCGGCTCAGCAAGGCGTTCGCCGCCGACCTGCGCAAGCGCAAGGTCGCCGCGGTCTCCCTCCACCCGGGCTTCGTACGCACCGAGCGGGTCGAGGCGGCCTGGGAAGCCCTGGGCGAGGGCCCGGCCGCGGTCGTGCACACCCCCGAGTACGTGGGGCGGGCGATCGCCCACCTCGCCAGTGACCCCGGAGTACTTGAGCGCTCCGGGCAGGTCCTGTCCACCGGTGATCTGGCCGACGAATACGGCTTCAGCGACATCGACGGCAGGCGGCTGCCGGCCTTCCGGCTCGAGGGACGGATGAGTCTCGCCACCCGCATGGACCGGCTGAACCGGGTCGTAGCGCAGGCGACGGCCACCTGAGCCCCACACACACCACTTCCACGGCACAGCACAGCGAACAGGAGAAGGCAGGCATGGACAGGGGAACAAGCCAATCCACCGCGCCAGAAGCGAGCGGCACGGCGTCCAAGGTGGCGGCACTGGCCCTCGCGGTGACGTGCGGCGCGCAGTTCATGGTCATCGTCGACGACACGGTGGTCTCGATGGCGCTGCCGACCATCCGGACCGCGCTCCACTTCGACCGGGCCTCGCTGGCCTGGGTCGTCGACGCCTACATGCTGCTGTTCGGCGGCTTCCTGGTGCTCGGCGGGCGGTGCGCGGACCTCTTCGGCAGGCGACGGACCTTCCTCACCGGACTCGGGATCTTCACGGCGGCCTCCCTCGTCTGCGGTCTGGCCGACTCGTCCCAGCTTCTGATCGTGGCGCGCGGCGCCCAGGGGCTCGGGGCGGCCCTGCTCAGTCCGGCCGCCCTGTCCATCCTGATCACCGTCTTCAAGGAGCCGAAGGAACGGCGTAAAGCCCTGGGCATCTGGGGCGGACTCACCGGGATCTCCGGGGTCTCCGGAGTGCTGCTCGGCGGTGTGATCACCGATTTCATCAGCTGGCGCTGGGTGTTCTTCATCAACATCCCGGTCGGTGCCCTGCTGTTCGTGCTCGCGCTGCGCCCCTCGCTGGCCGACCGCGAGGAGCGCGCGGGTAAGCGGCCCTCGTTGGACAGCACCGGGGCCGTGCTGATCACCGCGGCACTGCTGCTGCTCGTCTACACGGTCATCAGCACCAGCCACCGGCCCTGGGGTTCCTTCACCACGCTGGCCGGTCTCGCGGGGTCCGTCGTTCTCCTGGTGGCCTTCGTCATCAGGGAGCAGCGCGCCGAGGAACCGCTGATCAGCCTGGGCATCTTCGCCAACCGGCAGCTCACCACGGCCAACGCGATGATGCTGCTCGCCGCCTCCGGCCTGTACGGGATCTTCTTCTTCCTGACCCAGTACATGCAGAACCTCCAGGGGTGGTCCCCGCTGCGGGCCGGTCTGTCCTGGGCGCCGTTCGGCGTCACCATGGCCGCCTTCTCCGGGATCGCGATCCAGCTGCTGCCCAAGCTGGGCAGCCGCGTGCTGTGTCTGGTCGGGCTCGGCTCGGCCACCCTCGGCATGGGCCTGCTGCTCGGCTCGCCGGTCAAGGCGTCGTACGTCTCCGACATCCTGCCCACCCTGCTGCTGTGCGCGGCAGGTTACGGCCTGGCGATGGTGCCGCTGGTGGTGGCGGCCGTCAGCGGCGTGGCGAAGTCCGAGTCCGGCGCGGCCTCGGGTGTCTTGAACACCGGTCAGCAGATCGGCGGCGCCGCCGGCCTCGCGGTCCTGGCCACGCTGGCGAGCAGCCGCCTCGACGACGAACTGGCGGCGGGCACCGCCCTGCCCGACTCGCTCCTGGAGAGCTTCCACTCCGCCTTCCTCCTCGGCACCGTGCTCAGCGGATGTGCCGCGGTGCTCTCGCTGGCGCTGCCCACGCTGCGTACCGAGTTCGACCCCGAAACAACCTCAGGCGTGTGACAAGAGAGCTCAAGAGAAAGAGGCACACGTACATGGATGGCAAGGAACACCGCTGGTACATGCTCGCGGCGTCGCTGGTGCCGCTGGTCGCTCTCGTGGGCGCCATGGTCCTGGCGTGGAACCACATCTTCGGCTGGACCGACGTACTGGTCACCCTGATCATGTACGTGATCTCGGGGATAGGCATATCCACCGGCTACCACCGGATGCTGACCCATCGCTCCTTCGAGACGTACAAACCGATCCGCGTGGCCCTGGCCACGGCGGGCGTCATCGCGGGCCAGGGCCCGCCGATCATCTGGGCGGCGCACCACCGCAAGCACCACCGCGTCGCCGACAAGGAAGGCGACCCGCACAGCCCGCACCTCGGCTTCGAGCCGGGCTTCAAGGGCGCGCTCGCCGGCATCTGGCACGCCCACCTGGGCTGGCTCTTCGACGAGGACCTCAGCTCCGACCCGATCCGCTACTGCCCCGACCTGGTCCGCGAGAAGTCGCTGCGCCGGCTCAGCGAGAACTTCGTGCTCGTCGTCGCCGCCGGTGTCGTGCTGCCGGGCCTGATGGCCTTCGCCATCACGGGCGGCTCGGTCCAGGCCCTGCTGACCGGCATCCTGTGGGGCGGTCTCGTCCGGATCTTCCTGATCAACCACATGACGTACGCGGTGAATTCGATCGGCCACTACTTCGGCCGGCGCCGCTTCACCACCACCGACCACTCGCGCAACGTCGCCTGGCTGGCGCTGCCGTCCTTCGGTGAGGCGTGGCACAACAACCACCACGCCTTCCCGCGGTCCGCCCGGCACGGCATGAAGTGGTACGAGGTCGACCTGTCCGCGATCTTCATCTGGAGCCTGGAGAAGACCCGCCTCGCCTGGAAGGTCATCCGCATCGACCCCGAGCGGATGACGATGCGCGAGGCAGGCGTCAGCCGCGTCAGCGGCGGCCTGCTCAGTCAGCACGAACTCCTGGTCAGCCAGCAGAAGATCGCACCCATGGCGGACCGCTCGCGCGGCGACGACGCCATCTCTCTCGTGGACGTGGAGTAGCGATGACAGCCACCGGAACGGGACTCTGGGACCTCTTGCTGAGGAAGGAGTCGCAGGGCGTCCTGCACCACTGGGACGAGGACGCGTTCGGGCACGTCCCCTGGCGCGAGGTCGTCGCGGACGCGCACGGCATGGCGGCGACGCTCCGCTCGGCCGGGGTGCGCCCCGGCACGCGCGTGGCGACCGTCCTGACCAACTCCGCCGACACCCTGCGCGGACTACTCGCGGTCTGGCTCGCGGGCGGCGCCGTCGCCTCCTTCCCGCTGCCCGCCCGCGGGCAGACGCCGCAGGAGTACGGCAAGCAGCTGAGCCTCCTCACCGAGCGGCTCGACCCTGCGATGCTCCTGGTGGAGGAGCGCCTCGAACCGATGGTCCCCGTCAAGCTCGCAGCCCAGCTCCCGGTCCTCAACTGGTCGAAGCTGTACAGCGACCGGCGCATCGAGCCCTCGCCGCCCGGCCCCGACGACACCGCTTTCATCCAGTACTCGTCCGGCAGCACCAGCCTGCCCAAGGGATGCCGGCTCAGCACCCGGGCCATCGGCACCCATCTGCACATGCTGCGCGAGATGACGACGGGCGGGCACCCGGGCGACGAGACCATCGCCTCCTGGCTGCCGCTCTCCCACGACATGGGCATCTTCGGCACGATGCTGCACGCCTGGGCCTTCGACTACGACTTCGTCCTGTCGTCGCCCGAGCGGTTCGGCATGGCGCCGCGCACTTGGTTCCGGGACATGTCCGAGTTCGGCGCGACGATGACCGCAGGCACCAACACTGCTCTGCACCTCGTCACCCGGGCCCAGGGCCGGACCGCTCTGCCCAAGCCCCTCAAGCTGAACGTCTGCGTGATCGGTGCCGAACGGGTCGACGCGGAGACGCTCGACGCCACCGTCGCGGCCTTCGCCTCCTCCGGGCTGTCCGCGACCGCCTTCATGCCCGCGTACGGCATGGCCGAGGCGACCCTCGCGGTCTCCAGCACCCCGCTCGGCGCGGTCCCGGTGACCCGCAGCTTCGACCGCGTGGCCCTGCTCGACAACCGGATCGTCGAGGTTCCCCACCACGCCCCGCATGCCACGCGGCTGGTCTCCAACGGCCCCCCGCTGCCCGGGGTGACCGTGCGGACGGCCCAGCCGGGCCGCGTCTCCCAACTGCTGGTCTCCTCGCCGAGCTTGGCCTCCGGCTACCACGGCGACCCGGAGCGCACCGCCGAGAAGTTCCACGACGGCGTACTGCACACCGGCGACCTGGGGTTCGTCCACGACGGGGAGGTCTACTTCGTGGGCCGGGCGGACGATCTGATCTCGGTGGGGGGCCGCAACGTCCACACCGGTGAGATCGAGTCGGCGATCGAGGCGCTCGGGCCGGTCCGCAAGGGCTGCTCGGCGCTGGTCGATGTGGCGGACTCCGGTGCTCCCCGGCTCGTCCTGTTCATGGAACCCAAGCGCAGGAGCTCCGACTTCCCGCTGATCGCCGACCAGGCCGCCGCCGTGGCCCGGGAGAAGTCGGGCATCACGCTCGCCGAGTGCGTCTTCGTGGAGCGCGGCCATCTGCCCCGTACGCCCAGCGGAAAGATCCAGAGGTTCCGCTGCCGGACGCTGCTGGCCCAGGACACCACCCAGCTGAATACCATCGCCCGCGTCCCGCTCGGCTGACGCCCGCCACAGAGAGGTACGACCATGTCCCAAGGCCAGGTCCTGCCATCGGACTTCTTCGCCGATACGGAGATCTCCGGGCGGGAGGAATATCTCCGGCTGCATCTCAACGAGAACCCGTACGGCCCACCGCCCGGCACCGTCGAAGCGGTACGCGAAGAGAGCGCGCGGTATCTCAACCGCTACCCGGACAGCGAGTGCCGGGACCTTCGCGAGGGCTTGGCCACGCATTTCGGTGTGCCGCCCGAGATGATCGCGGTCGGCAACGGAACCGACGAACTGGTGCTGGTCACCTCGATGACGTTCCTGCGTGAGCCCGGCACCTCCGTCGTCACCACCAGCACCACCTTCCCCGGCTATGTGATGTCCGCCGCGTCCGTGGGAGCCACCGTGGCCACCGTCCCGCTGAGCGGGGCGGCGATCCCCGCCGACGAGGTCACCGACGCGATCGGGCGCGGCGCCACGCTGGCCTTCGTCTGCAACCCGCTCAACCCCACCGGAGCGGTGCTCGATGGCGCGGAGGTCACGAAGCTGATCGATGCCGCGGAACGCGCTGGCACCGTCCTGGTCTTCGACGAGGCGTACATGGACTTCGCGGGCCGCGCCCACGAGATCGCACTGGACGCCGTGCGTGCGGGCCGCCGCGTCCTGGTGATGCGCACCTTCTCCAAGGCATGGGGGCTCGCCTCGGTGCGCATGGGGGTCGCCATCGGCCCGGCGGATCTCATCGCCAAGGTCGGCGCCACCGCCGGCGCCCTTCCGTTCAACGTCAACCGGCAGGCGCAGCGGGCCGTGCTGCGCGCCCTCGAACAGCCCGCGTACATCGAGCGGGTACGCGCTGAGAACGCCCGGGCCAGGGAGCTGCTGTGCAAGTCCCTCGACGCCCTCGGCATCGAATACGCGCCGTCCGTCACGAACTTCGTCATGGCAAAGGTGCCGGGAGACAGCGTCCGCTTCACGGCCCGGCTCGCGTCGGAGCATCACATCTTCGTACGCAATCTCGACGCCCTGGGGCTGCCCGGACACCTGCGCATCTCGGTCGGGACCGAGGCCGAGGTGGAGCGCCTCGCCACCGCGCTCACGGCACTGCTCCAGCACCACTGAACTGCCTGGCGGCACGGCAAGAGGGAACAAGGGAGAAGGAGCACCGGTCATGGGCCACTACAGGTCGAATCTGCGGGATCTGGAGTTCAACCTCTTCGAAGTTCTGGGCTGCGAGCAGACGTACGGCCGGAATGCCTTCGCGCAGACGGACGAGGACACCGCGCGCGGCATTCTGGCCGAGGTGGAGCGCCTTGCCGTGCACGTACTGGCGGACTCCTGCGACGATTCGGACCGCACCCCGCCGGTGTACGACCCGGTGAACCGGTCGGTCACGCTCCCCGACTCCTTCAAGCAGGCGTACTGCACCTGGATGGAGTCGGGCTGGCATCTGCTCGGTCTGCCCCCGTCCCTCGGGGGTGCCGGTACCCCGCCCTCGCTGCACTGGGCTGTCGCCGAACTGGCCCTCGGCGCCAATCCCTCGCTCTACCTCTACCAAGGCCTCGCGGGCTTCGCGAAGGTCCTGCAGCGCCTCGGCACAGATCGGCAGCGGCAGCTGGCCCGCGTCATGGTGGAGCGGCAGTGGGGCGCCACCATGGTGCTCACCGAGGCGGAGGCGGGCAGCGACGTAGGAGCGTGCCGGACCAGGGCCGTACGGCAGGAGGACGGCACCTGGCACATCGAGGGTGTCAAGCGGTTCATCACGTCCGGGGAGCACGATCTCGCCGAGAACATCGTCCACTTCGTTCTGGCGCGTCCTGAGGGACACGGGCCCGGCACCAAGGGTCTCTCGCTCTTTCTGGTGCCAAAGTTCCAGGTGGCCGACTTCACCACCGGTCGGCTCGGGTCCCGTAACGGCGTATTCGCCACCGCTCTTGAGGAAAAGATGGGCCTGAAGGCCTCCGCCACGTGCGAGCTCACCTTCGGTGCCGAGCAGCCCGCCGTCGGCCTGCTGCTCGGCGAGGACCATGACGGCATTCGGCAGATGTTCCACATCATCGAAGAGGCCCGGATGATCGTCGGGACCAAGTCCGCGGCCGCCCTGTCCACCGGACACCTCAACGCCGCCGCCTACGCGCAGGTGCGGATCCAGGGCGCGGACCTCACGGCCTTCGGAGACAAGTCCGCGCCCAAGGTCGCCATCAACCGCCACCCCGACGTGCGGCGTTCCCTGCTGCTGCAGAAGGGATACGCGGAAGGGCTGCGCGCACTGGTCCTGTTCGCCGCCACCGTGCAGGACCGGATCGCTCAGGCCGAGGCCGCGGGCGTCCGGGACGAGGAGGCCAAGGCGCTCAACGACCTGCTGCTGCCGATCGTCAAGGGGTACAGCTCCGAACGCGCCTGCGACCAGCTCAACCATGCGCTGCAGGTCTTCGGTGGCGCGGGCTATACGAAAGACCTGCCGTTGGAGCGATACATTCGAGACACAAAAATCGACACGCTGTACGAGGGCACCACGGCCATCCAGGGCCTTGACCTCTTCTTCCGGAAGATTGTCCGGAGCGAGGGAAGCACCTTCTCCGCGCTTCTCGCCGAGGTCGAGAAGGCCGCACTCGGCTATACCGGCGGACAACTCACCGAGGAACACGCACTATTGGCCGATGCCGTGACGCAACTACGGCTGATGGCAAAGACGATGATCGCCCACGTGCTGGTGTCTCCCGGGAATCCGCGGGCGCTGTACGAGGTGGGGCGCAACACGACGAGGCTACTCATGGCGGCGGGCGACGTCCTGCTCGGCTGGCTCCTGCTGAAGCAGGCCAGGGTTGCCGAGCAGAAGCCGGCGGCTCATCGGCGGAACGGAAATGGCGCGATCGACGCTCAGCAGGCCTTCTATGCGGGCAAGATCGCTACAGCAAGGTTTTTCGCTCAGGAGGTGCTTCCGTTGCTGACCGCACAACGCTCCATCGCAGAACGCACGGACACCGTCCTGATGAGCATGCCTGACGAGTCCTGGTGATTCCCGCACCGCCGACCACTGAATCCCGATCTTCAAGGAGCCCTCATGAACAGGCCATTCGACTCCCTGCCCGGCGGGCATCAGACCATGCTCCTGGCCCATCGCGCCATGGTGCGCGACCTGGGCCGTATCGCCCTCACCGCCGAGCAGTTGTCCACGGCGCCCGACGACGCGCGCGCCGGCGCGCTCAAGGAGTACGTGGACAAGCTCTTCCAGCTGATCGAGCACCACCACGAGGGCGAGGACGAATTCCTGTGGCCCCGGCTGCGTGACCTCGGCGCGAACAACGAGGCGTTGACCCTGATGACCAACGAGCACGAGGAACTGTCGAAGGTGCTCCATACCTGGCACGAGGTGAGCAAACGCCTCGGCACGGACGCCGGAGCCGCCGCCGAGCTGGCCGCCCGCACGGCGGAGGTACGCGACCACCTCGCCACGCACGCCGGGGACGAGGAGCGGGAGCTGCTGGAACGACTCGCGCCGGCTCTCAACGCCAAGCTCTGGAAAGGCTTCACCGTCCATATGCGCAAGACCGCTCCCGGATGGACGCTGCGCTTCATGCCGGCCTGGTTGTCGTCCGTGGCAGGACCGGACGAGCGGACGGGGGTGCCCGCGGCGCCGGTAGCGAGACTGTTCCGCGGCTGGCTGGAGAAGACACAGCGGGCGGCCTTCGGAGAGAACTACTGACAGAACCAGGCGAGTAGTGCCGGTGTGGCCCTGTGATCCGCTGGGCCACACGGACGCCCTCAGGGCGACCGTGATCTCTCGTTCCTCAATCATCCCGAGCTCGCCCGGCAGTTACTCGGAGATCGCTCGGAAATCGCTCGGTCCACTCAGCACGGCACGACGAGCCGGCCGATAAGACTCAGGGGGCAGCAGACATGAAGCCAGTACAGCTCATCACGTCGCAGGGGGCACGGTTCGCGCGCATCATGGGCGTAGGCGCCTATCGGCCCCACCGGATCGTCGACAATGACGAGGCGTGCCGGTTCATCGATTCGTCGGACGAATGGATTCGCGCGAGGACGGGGATCGTGACGCGGCGCTGGGCCGGCCCCGGTGAGACTCTCGCGGTGATGGCCGAGGATGCCTCGGCCAAGGCGGTCGCGGCGGCGGGAATCACCCCGAAGGACGTTTCCTGCGTCATCGCCGCCACCTTCACCCATCTCAAGCAGACGCCCGCGGTCGCCACGCAGATCGCGCACCGTATCGGCGCCACACGTGCGGCAGCCTTCGATCTGTCGGCCGGGTGCGCGGGATTCGTGCACGGTGTCGTTCTCGCCTCGGACGCCGTCCGCGCCCGCGGCGGTCATGTCCTGGTCGTCGGCGTGGAGCGCATGACCGACCTGCTGAACCTCAAGGACCGGTCAACCGCCTTCATCTTCGGGGACGGTGCGGGTGCGGTGGTGATCGGGCCGTCCTCGGTTCCGGGCATCGGCCCCGCGGTCTGGGGAGCGGACGGCTCCCAGGCGGACGCGATCGAGCAGACCGCCGCGTGGAACGTACTCAAGGACACCCCGGACCACGAGTTTCCTTGGATGCGTCAGGAAGGGCAGCGAGTCTTCCGGTGGGCCGTCTACGAAATGTCCAAGGCCGCCCAGAAGGCACTGGACGCGGCGGGGATCACGCCGTCGGACCTCGACGTGTTCCTTCCCCATCAGGCGAACGTCCGCATCATCGACGCGATGGCGAAACGCATCGGCCTCCCCGAGAGCGTCACCGTGGCCAAGGACATCGTCACCGCGGGCAACACGTCGGGCGCGTCCATTCCGCTCGCCATGGACGCCCTCCGCGCCTCGGGGCAGTCCCAGCCGGGGCAATCGGCACTGCTCCTCGGCTACGGGGCGGGTCTCTCCTACGCTGCGGTCGTCGCCAACTTGCCGTGACGCCGTCCGCGCGGCCTGTAGGACCTTGTTGCCGGATTCGGCGCGGAGCCGACCTGCGGCGCCAGGTCCGAAATGGTGGTCCGGGCGGGGTTCACGACGTATGGCTGGACACCGACGACCCCCTACCGGACGCGGCACCCCTGACCTGCTCCGCGGGAAATCCGTGGGGCTGCACCGGATGCGGCACCGGATCGGCGCGGTCGAGGTGGGCGAGGACGCGTTGGTCGTACGGACCCGGGGCCCCGGCGGGCGGTGCGGGCGATACTGTGCGGACACCCCGGGAGACGATACGAGGAGCCCGCACCATGTTCACCGTCGTACCGGCCGGCGCGCCCCGATGAGGGGGCGCGCGAAGCCCCCGTCGGCGCCGCTGCCGCAGCGGGACGGGATCGATCCGGTGCGGCTGCGGCTCCCGGAGGATCCGGACGGGCGGTGGGCGACGGTCCGCGATCATCTGCTGGCGCGGTTCGCCGGGGCGATCGGGGCGGCGCGGGTGGACGCCATGTTCGCCGAGGGCCGGTTCGTCTCCGTAGCGGGCCCGGTCTCCGCCGACGAGCCGTACGCGGCGGGCCGGTACATCTGGTTCCACCGGGATTTCGCGCCGGAGGAACCGGTGCCGTTCCCGGTCGGTGTCGTCCACCGCGACGAGCACCTCGTCGTCGCCGACAAGCCGCACTTTCTCGCGACGACACCGCGCGGCCGGCACGTCACCGAGACGGCCGTGGCCCGGCTGCGCCGCGAGCTGGACCTGCCCGGACTGCAGCCCGCGCACCGGCTGGACCGGCTGACCGCGGGCCTCGTCCTGTTCGTCGTGCGGCCCGAGGAGCGGGGCGCGTACCAGACGCTGTTCCGGGACCGTCTGGTGCGCAAGGAGTACGAGGCGGTGGCACCGTACGATCCCGGCCCGGCCTTTCCGCGGACCGTACGCAGTCGCATCGTGAAGGAGCGCGGGGTCATCGCCGCCCGCGAGGAGCCGGGCGAGCCGAACAGTGAGAGCCGGATCGAGCTCCTGGAACACCGGGCGGGGCTCGGCCGGTACCGGCTGCTGCCCGCCACCGGGCGCACCCATCAGCTGCGGGTCCACATGAACAGCCTGGGGCTGCCGCTCGTCCACGACCCGGTCTACCCGGTGGTCCGGCCGGAGGGTGCGGCCGACGACTGGTCGTACCCGCTCCAACTCCTCGCCCGGGTACTGGAGTTCACCGATCCGGTCACGGGCGGGCCGCGCCGCTTCGAGAGCGGGCTGCGGCTCGCCGCGTGGCCGGACCGGTGAGCGGCCGCGGTCGTCAGTGACCGCGGGCGATCCATTCGTCCAGGTGCGGGGCCTCCGCGCCGATGGTCGTGGAGTCACCGTGTCCGGTGCGGACGGTGGTCTCCGGCGCCAGGGCGAGCAGCCGGTCCCTGATCGACGCGACGATCGTCGGGAAGTGGGAGAAGGACCGTCCGGTGGCGCCGGGTCCGCCCTGGAAGAGCGTGTCGCCCGTGAAGACGGTGGACAGCTCGGGGGCGTACAGACAGACGGCGCCGGGGGCATGCCCGGGGGTGTGCAGGACCTGGAGCGTCGTCCCGGCGATCTCCAGCTCCTGGCCGTCGGCCAGTTCGCCGTCCGGGGCGCGGTCCGGGTGGGTCTGCTTCCACAGCGGCAGGTCGTCGGGGTGGAGCAGGATCGGCGCACCGGTGGTGGCGGCGAGGGCCGGGGCCGCGTCGATGTGGTCGTTGTGCGCGTGCGTGCAGACGATGGCGCGCAGCGTACGGCCGTTCAGCGCGGCCTCGATGGCGGCGGCGTCATGGGCGGCGTCGATGACGATCGCCTCGGTGTCGTCGCCGACGATCCAGACATTGTTGTCGACGTCCCACTCCCCGCCGTCGAGGGCGAAGGTGCCGGAGGTGACGAGGTGGTCGATGCGGACGGCCATCAGAGGACCACCACCGAGCGCAGCACGTCGCCTTCATGCATCCGGGCGAAGGCCTGCTCGATGTCACCGAGTCCGATGGTCTCGGTGACGAACGCGCCGAGGTCGATCCGGCCCTGCTGGTGCAGGTCGATGAGCATCGGGAAGTCGCGCGAGGGCAGGCAGTCGCCGTACCAGGAGGACTTGAGCGAGCCGCCGCGGCCGAAGACGTCGATGAGCGGCAGCTCCAGCCGCATCTCCGGGGTGGGGACGCCGACCAGGACGACGGTGCCCGCGAGGTCGCGGGCGTAGAAGGCCTGCTGGTACGTCTCCGGGCGGCCGACCGCCTCGATGACGACGTCCGCGCCGTTGCCGTCGGTCAGGGAGCGGATCGCCTCGACCGGGTCGGCGGAGCGGGAGTTGACGGTGTGCGTGGCGCCCATCGTCTTCGCCGTCTCCAGCTTGCGGTCGTCGATGTCCACGGCGATGATCTTCGCCGCGCCGGCCAGCCGGGCGCCCGCGATCGCCGCGTCGCCGACGCCGCCGCAGCCGATCACGGCGACCGAGTCGCCGCGGCCGACCTGTCCGGTGTTGATGGCGGCGCCGATGCCCGCCATCACGCCGCAGCCGAGGAGCCCCGCGACGGCCGGTGAGACCTCGGGGTCGACCTTGGTGCACTGGCCCGCGGCGACCAGGGTCTTCTCGGCGAACGCGCCGATGCCGAGCGCCGGCGACAGCTCCGTGCCGTCGAGCAGTGTCATCTTCTGCTTCGCGTTGTGGGTGTTGAAGCAGTACCAGGGGCGTCCGCGCAGACACGCACGGCACTGTCCGCACACGGCACGCCAGTTGAGGATGACGAAGTCGCCGGGCGCGACGTCTGTGACGCCCTCGCCGACGGACTCCACCACGCCCGAGGCCTCATGGCCGAGCAGGAACGGGAACTCGTCGTTGATGCCGCCCTGCTTGTAGTGCAGATCGGTGTGACAGACGCCGCACGCCTGGATCTTCACCACGGCCTCGCCGGGGCCCGGGTCCGGGATGACGATCGTCTCGACCCGTACCGGCTCGTTCTTCCCCGGTGCGATGACCCCTTGCACCTGCTGCGACATACCCTGGTCTCCCTGTTTCCGTCATGTGGTGAAGATCGAACACGAACAACCGTACGCCCCACGAGGGTGTCACGGCGGCCCGCCGCGTTGGCGGGAAACGGCTGCCGTCCACCCGGTGGAATGCACCGGATTCGGTCGGATGGGGCGAACTGCTGAACTGCACCGGCTCCCAGGGTGTCCTTTGATACAGAGGGACCACGGAACCGATACCTGCGGGGCAGGGGTTCCATGGCCCACCGGCAGAGGCCGGTGGGCTCGCCGCGGTCGTCGCGTCCGATGCGTCCGTCGGCCGGGTCTGATGCCGGCGAGCGTCAGGACGGGGGTGCCGACCCGGGCCTTCCGGCTTTCAACACGCACGGGTCGCAACGTGGCCTCAGGGCGCGAGCACGTCCAGTTCGTGCAGGGCGCCCACCGCGATCTCCTTCGTCAGCCGTTCCGCCGCCGCCGCGTCGCCTTCGCGCACCGCTTCGGCGAGCCGGACGTGGAGGGTGACCGCGGCCGGGTCCGGGTCCTCGAACATGACCTGGTGATGGGTGCGGCCCGCCAGGACCTCGGCGACGACATCGCCGAGCCGCGCGAACATCTCGTTGCCGGAGGCGTTGAGCACGATCCGGTGGAACGCGATGTCGTGCTCCAGATAGCCCTCCAGCTGCTGGCCGCGCGAGGTGGCGACCATGCCGAGCGCGCACTCGGTGAGGGCCGAGCACTGCTCCGGGGTGGCGTTGCGGGCGGCGAGGCCTGCCGCGACCGGTTCGATCGCCGAGCGCAGCACGGTCAGGGAGCGCAGCTGGCGCGGGCGGTCGGCGCCGGCCAGCCGCCATCGGATGACCTGCGGATCGTAGACGTTCCACGCCTCGGTCGGCTGTACGGTCACGCCGACGCGGCGGCGGGACTCGACCAGGTGCATGGATTCGAGGACGCGGATCACTTCGCGTACGACCGTGCGCGAGACGTCGAAGCGCTGAGCCAGCTCGTCGGTACGCAGTACCTGTCCGGGCCGGTGCTCCCCCGCGGCGATCTCCAGACCCAGGGTGTCCAGCACATGTGTATGCAGCCCAGGGCCCTGTGTGGTCATGGGCACAGCCTACGGGGCTCACTTCAGGAACAAAAAGTACGACGTTTACGTCACAACATCTTGAATAAGTCGTACGTATAGGTTTCAGTAGCGCGACGGACCGATGTCGAGGAAGACGTCGAAGTAGACAGCGAGGCACCACCAATGAGCACCCCCCACGTCGTCGTGGTGATGGGCGTCGCAGGGACCGGCAAGACCACGGTCGGCCCCCTGCTCGCCGCCGAACTCGGCGTTCCGTACGCCGAGGGCGATGACTTCCATCCCGCGGCGAACATCGCCAAGATGTCGGCCGGTATCCCGCTGGACGACTCCGACCGGTGGCCCTGGCTCGATGCGATCGGCCGGTGGGCACACGGCCGGGCGGGGCTCGGCGGGGTGGTGAGCAGCTCGGCGCTCAAGCGGGTCTACCGGGACCGGCTGCGCGCCGAGGCCCCCGGCGCGGTCTTCCTCCATCTGACCGGCGACCGGACCCTGATCGAGAAGCGCATGGCGGAACGCAAGGGCCACTTCATGCCCACCGCACTGCTCGACTCGCAGTTCGCCACCCTGCAGCCGTTGCAGGAGGACGAGGCCGGCGTCTCGGTCGATGTGTCCGGCACCCCCGAAGAAATCACCCAGCGAGCCGTCGCCGCGTTGCGCCGGCTCGAAAACTAAGGATCACCACCGTGACCAGTCTCAGCGTCGAGACGCTGGCAGCGGACGCCGTCGAACCGATCACTTCGGCAGGCAACGCGCAGTTGGGCATCGCCGTACTGGCGGGCATCGCCGTCATCGTTCTGCTCATCACCAAGTTCAAGATGCATGCGTTCCTCGCGCTGACCATCGGCTCGCTGGCGCTCGGCTCGTTCGCCGGTGCCGCACCGGCGAAGACGATCGCCAGCTTCACCGCCGGCCTCGGCTCGACCGTCGCGGGTGTCGGTGTCCTCATCGCGCTCGGCGCCATTCTGGGCAAGCTGCTCGCCGACTCCGGCGGCGCGGACCAGATCGTCGACACGATCCTGGCGAAGGCGAGCGGGCGGGCCATGCCGTGGGCGATGGTCCTGATCGCCTCGATCATCGGTCTGCCGCTGTTCTTCGAGGTCGGGATCGTGCTGCTGATCCCGGTGGTGCTGCTCGTCGCCAAGCGCGGCAACTACTCCCTGATGCGGATCGGCATCCCGGCGCTGGCCGGTCTCTCCGTGATGCACGGGCTGATTCCCCCGCACCCCGGCCCGCTGGTGGCGATCGACGCCCTCGGCGCCAATCTCGGCGTCACGCTCGCGCTGGGTGTTCTGGTCGCGATCCCGACCGTGATCATCGCCGGACCGGTCTTCTCCCGCTACGCCGCGCGCTGGGTGGACATCAAGGCTCCGGAGAAGATGGTTCCGCAGCGCCCGTCGGAGGAGCTGGATCGGCGTCCCAGCTTCGGCGCCACCCTGGCGACGATCCTGCTGCCCGTCGTGCTGATGCTCGTCAAGGCCCTGGTCGACATCGTCGTGGACAACCCGGAGAACCACGTCCAACGGATCACCGATGTGATCGGCTCGCCGCTGATCGCGCTCCTCGCGGCCGTCATAGTCGGCATGTTCACGCTGGGCCGGGCGGCCGGTTTCACCAAGGGCCGGCTCTCCACCACCGTCGAGAAGTCCCTCGCCCCGATCGCGGGTGTGCTGCTGATCGTGGGTGCGGGTGGCGGTTTCAAGCAGACCCTCATCGACGCCGGTGTGGGCCAGATGATCCTGGACTTCTCCAAGGACTGGTCGATCCCGGCGCTGCTGCTGGGCTGGCTGATCGCCGTCGCGATCCGGCTCGCGACCGGCTCGGCGACCGTGGCCACCATTTCGGCGGCCGGTCTGGTCGCCCCGCTGGCCGCCGACATGTCGGCGTCCCACGCCGCGCTGCTGGTCCTCGCCGTCGGCGCGGGTTCGCTCTTCTTCAGCCACGTCAATGACGCCGGGTTCTGGCTGGTGAAGGAGTACTTCGGCATGAACGTCGGTCAGACGCTCAAGACCTGGTCGGTGATGGAGACCATCATCTCCGTGGTCTCGCTGGCCTTCATCCTGCTGCTCTCGCTGGTCCTCTAGCGAGCGGCCCCCTCCGCACGGCCCTCCCCCCGCGGCGCGAGCCGGGGCCGTGCCCGATGGCGCCCGACCGACCCGGTGCGCATGCCACGGCATGCCTCCGGGTCGGCGGGCGCCCTTGCCATGTGCGGCGGACACCCTGCCCGGCCCCACTGCCAACTCCGTTCGTGATCCGGCTGGTTGACGGCCTCCGACCAGCCTTCTGCCCGCCTCCGGTCGGGTGCCCGAACCGGCGCGGCGTCCGGCGGCCCATGCCAGACTTGGCGCCATGGCGAACCGTGAACCTCTCAAGCCCTTTCTGCTCGCCTTCCCCGGTCCGCTGCGCGATCGCCTGGTGGCGGCGGTGCTCGCCGGTGTGAAGGTGTCGACGACCGGGCTGCTCGCGGAGTACGAGGCGGAGAAGGAGGAGCTGGCTCCGGTGGGCGAGCGGTCCGCGCTGATCAACTCGGGCGGCCGGGAGATCGCGGTGCTGGAGGTGACGGAGGTACGGGTGCTGCGCCTCGGCGACGTCGATCTCCAGCATGCGATCGACGAGGGCGAGGGGGACAGATCGGTGGCCGAGTGGCGTGCGGGGCACGAGAAGTTCTGGCACAGCAAGGAGATGCGGGAGGCGCTCGGCGACCCGGAGTTCACGGTCGACGACGACACCATGGTCGTCGCCGAACGGTTCCGGGTCGTCGAGCTGCTGGATCCCGTCGTGGGCGCGGCGGAACGGTAGGCGGCGCCGGGCAGCCGGTGTCCTACGGCTGCGACGCGAGGATCTCGCGGCAGGTCAGGGGCGGGGCGACGGTGCCGGGACGACCGGTGCGGGCGAAGCCGGTCCAGGTGGCGCGCATCGCTCTGCCCAGAGCGTCCACCTCGTCCCACGGGGTGTCCCCCAGCATCGAGGAGTGCCGCCAGGCGGCCCGGAAGCCCAGGAGCAGCGGCAGTTCCACACAGTGCGTGGCGCCGAACTCCGATCCTGCCGGGCGCCAGGCCAGTCGGTAGGCGTGGACCCGGGCACCGGCCCGCACGAGCCGTTGGCCCAGGGCGGCGAGCGGTTCGGTGTACATCTGCCGGGTCGGGCCGATCGGTTCGCTGCTCTCCCCCGCCCCGCCCTTCTCCCCGAGGAAGGCGGACATGTCGTCCGCATTCCAGCCGTACATGATGTCCATGCCGCGTACCTGCGTGTCGAGGGCGGCATCGGCCGTCTCGACCGGTCCGAACGGCGGTTCCAGGGGGGAGCCGGAGCGTTCCCGGTGGGCGAGAGCGGTGTCCCGTTGGGCCGCGAGCAGGGCCGCGGGGGCGACGGTACGCGGGTCGGCTCCGGGGGCATGGACCGCCAGCCGTTCGGTGAAGATCCGGCCGACTGCGGCCGCGTCGGCCCGGGACCGGGCCGTGATCGCCAGCGGTGCGCTCTGCAGGATCGCGCGGTGGAACAGCCCCCGGGCTTCGGGCAGCCCCATCAGCAGCCGGATGGAAAGCGCGCCGGCGGACTGCCCGAAGACGGTCACATCGGCGGGATCGCCGCCGTACCCGGCGATGTGCGTGTTCACCCAGCGAAGCGCTTCGAGCTGGTCGTACAGGCCGAGGTTGCCCTCGGCGAGCCCGTCGAGGCAGAGGTATCCGAGCGCGCCCAGACGGTAGTTGACGGACACGACGACGACATCGCCCTCGTAGGCGAGTGCGCCGCCGTCGTACCAGTCCATGAGGCCCGCGCCGCTGCTGAATCCGCCGCCGTGGAACCAGACCATCACCGGCCGCGCCGCGGTGTCGCGGGCGGGTGTGGTGACCGTCAGGTTCAGACAGTCCTCGCCCTGCGGGTGCCGGTCGAGCGGCGGTCCCATCACCGCTTCGAGCCTGGACGGCAGTTGCGGACAGATCTCACCGCTCGACGGGCGGGCGTCGTGACCGTGCACCGGGCGGGGCCGCGCGAAGCGTTCGGCCACGGCGTAGCGGACCGGGCCGGACCGGACCACGGCAAAGCCGGTCACGCGCCGCCTCCCGAGAGCGATACCACCGGGGCCGCCGGTACCGGTTCGGGCGCCCCTTCGGGCACCAGGCGGAACAGGGCGACGGCGCCGGCCAGGCTGACGGCACAGATCCCGACGAGGTACCACGTCACCCCGGTCGACGACCCGCCCGAATTGAGCAGCGCCGTGGAGATCATGGGAGCGAGACCGCCGCCGAGGATGGCACCGCCCTGCAGGATCACCGAGGAGCCCGAGTAGCGGACGTTGACGGGGAAGGTGTCGACGATGATGCTGCCCTGCACACAGTGGGTGACCGGGATGATGAGGCCCATGCCGAGCAGCGCCACCACGGCGAGGGCGGATTTGCCGGTGTTGAGCAGCGGGAAGAAGGCGACACACCACACGAGGACGGCGGCGGATCCGGCGATGAACATGGTGCGCCTGCCGTGCCGGTCGGCGAACCGTGTCCACACCGGGATGGTCACGAACCACAGGGCCGCCGCGACGGTGACGCTCACGATGAGGAACTGTTTGCCGTAGTCGAGGTGCTGGGAGCCGTAGGACAGGGTGAAGACCATGAACACGTAGGCGACGGCCGAGTTCGCCACGACGGCGAGCAGGGTCAGCGCGAGCCTGGGAAAGCCGACCTTGAGGGATTCGCCCAGCGGGAACCTGACCACTTCGTCCTGGGCGCGTACGCGGTCGAAGGACGGCGACTCGGTCACCCTCAGCCGGATCACCAGCCCCACGGCGACCAGTACGAAGCTGAGCAGGAACGGGATGCGCCAGCCCCACGAGGTGAACGCGTGGTCGCCCAGGACGGAGTTGGTGGTCAGGAAGATGACGTTGGCCAGGACCAGGCCGCCGGGTGTGCCCATCTGCGGGAAGCCTGCGTAGAGGTTCTTCTTGCCCGGCGGTGCGTGCTCCATCGACATCAGGGTGGCTCCGGCGCCCTCGCCGCCGAGTCCGATGCCCTGGACGACGCGCAGGGTGACCAGGAGGACCGGGGCCCAGAATCCGATGGAGTCGTAACTGGGGATGGCGCCGATGAGGGTGGAGCCGATCCCCATCAGGACGAGGGAGACCACCAGCGCCGCCTTGCGGCCGATGCGGTCTCCGTAGTGGCCGAAGACCAGGCCGCCGAGCGGGCGTGCGATGAATCCGACGGCGAAGGTGCTGAACGCGGCGAGGGTGCCCGCGGCGGGGCTGAGCGAGGGGAAGAACTGCTGGTTGAAGATGAGCGCCGCGGCCGTGCCGTAGAGAAAGAAGTCGTACCACTCCAGCGTGGTGCCTGCGAGCGTGGCGAGGGCGGTTCTTCCGGCAGTGGCTCGGGCGCCGCCCGAGCGTTCTTCGTGAGGTGAAGTGTTCACGGGGTGACCTATCACTTGGATGGCGGGCTGTGGGCGGTTCGCTCCGGACAGCCGCTACGACGGCCGGGCTTCACCCGTCGTTAACCGTGGATCCTGATGCCCTGAGACATGACACACAAATACCGAATCGGGAACCTGCCATACCTATTCGGGTATACCGAAGGGGCGCCGATCCTATGCCCGGGCATCCAGGTATGCCAGTTCAGTTATGTCTCCGCGCAGGAATCGCATTTGTCCGGCATGGCTGTGCCGATCAGAGTGGGACGCATGACGGCAGAGACTGGGCGGTGGATCCGCAACTTCGTGGCCGGGCAGTTCGTGGAGCCCGACGAGAACCGCAGCTTCGACAAGACCGACCCCGCCACCGGCCAGGTGTTCGCCCGGGTGCACGAGGCGGACAGGGAGCTGGTGGACCGCGCCGTGGCAGCGGCCCGGCGGGCCCTGCACGACGGATGGGCGACGACACCGGTACGGGAGCGCGCGGCACTGCTGCGGCGTGCCGCAGCCCGGATCGAGGAGCGCTTCGAGGAGTTCGTCGCCGCGGAGATCGCGGACACCGGGAAGCCGGTGACCCAGGCCCGGGAGCTCGATGTCGCGCGTGCGCTGTCGAACTTCCGCGCCTTCGCGGACGTGGTGGCCGCCGCCGGGCAGGAGTCCTTCCTCACCGACCTGGCGGGCGGCCGGCAGGCGCTCAACTACGCGGTGCGCAAGCCGCTCGGCGTCGTCGCGGTCGTCGTCCCGTGGAATCTGCCGCTCCTGCTGCTGACCTGGAAGGTCGCCCCGGCTCTGGCCTGCGGCAACGCCCTGGTCGTGAAGCCCAGCGAGGAGACCCCCGCCACCGCCACACTGCTGGCCGAGGTGCTCGCCGAGGTGGGACTCCCCGCAGGGGTGTACAACGTCGTCCACGGCTTCGGCAGCGACTCCGCCGGTGAGTACGTGACCTCCCACCCGGGGATCGACGGGGTGACCTTCACCGGTTCGTCCGCGACCGGCTCGCACGTCATGAAGACCGTCGCGCCCCGGGTCCGCCCGGTGTCGTTCGAGCTCGGCGGGAAGAACGCCGCCGTCGTCTTCGACGACGTCGACCTGGACGAGGCGCTGACCGGGCTGACGAAGTCGGTCTTCACCAACACCGGTCAGGTCTGCCTGTGCACCGAGCGGGTCTACGTACAGCGTTCGGTCTTCGCCGACATCGCCGAAGGGCTTACCGAGCGAGCCCGGGGACTGCGGCTGGGCGACCCGACGGACGAACGGACCACCACCGGACCGCTGATCTCCCGGACCCACCGGAACAAGGTGCTGAGCTACTTCGAACTGGCCGAGCAGGCCGGGGCCGAGGTGCTCACCGGCGGTGGCGTACCGCAGCTCGGCCCCGGACTCGCGGGCGGCTCATGGATCGAGCCGACGCTGTGGACCGGGCTGACCAACGCGGACCGGCCCGTTCGCGAGGAGATCTTCGGCCCGGTGGCCGCCCTGATCCCCTTCGACACGGAGGCGGAGGCGATCGCTCTGGCCAACGACACCGAGTACGGCCTCGCGGCCTCGGTGTGGACCAATGACCTGCGTCGCGGCCACCGGGTGGCCCAGTCGATGAACGTCGGGATGGCCTGGGTCAACACCTGGTTCCTGCGCGATCTGCGCTCCCCGTTCGGCGGTGTCGGGCTCTCCGGCATCGGCCGTGAGGGCGGCGCGTCCTCCCTGCACTTCTACACCGAACCGACGAATGTGTGCGTACAGCTGTGACCGATCACGACAACCCCGATCTCTCCGCGCGGATCGACGCGGCCATGGCACGCCTGACGGCCGCTGCCGTCACCGGCACTCCGTGCGCTCCCGTCCGGGAGTTCCTGGGCCGCGACGACATCGATGCCGCCTATGAGGTCCAACGGCGTCTCGCCGCCGCCCGGAGCGCGGCCGGAGCCCGGGTGGTGGGTGCCAAGATCGGCCTCACCGCCCCTGCCGTGCAGCAGCAGTTCGGCGTGTTCCGGCCGGACTTCGGGGTGCTCTTCGACGACATGATGTCCGCGCACGGCGAGTCGCTGCCGCTGAGCCGGTTCCTTCAGCCGCGCGCGGAGGGCGAGATCGCCTTCGTCCTCGGCCGGGACATCGACCGGCCCGGCGCGGGCGTCGCCGATGTGCTGCGGGCCACCGAATTCGTGCTGCCCGCCATCGAGATCGTCGATTCACGGATCACCGGCTGGGACCTGGCCATCACCGACACCGTCGCCGACAACGCCTCCAGCGGCGCGGTCGTGCTCGGCACCACGCCGTATCCGCTGAGCGGGCTCGATCTCGCCCGGGTCGGCATGGTGCTCCAGCGGGACGGCGAGCCGGTCTCCTTCGGCGCCGGCCATGCCTGTCTCGGCTCACCGGTCGTCGCCGTGGCCTGGCTGGCGCGTGAACTGGCCGCACGGGAGCAGCCGTTGCGGGCCGGGGACGTGGTCATGTCCGGGGCGCTCGGCCCGATGGTGCCGATCGGCGGTCCCGGCCGGTACCGGCTGGCGCTCGACGGCCTCGGCGAGGTCGAGGCAGTCATCGAGGAGGAGACCAAGTGATTTCCCGCGCAAGCGAAACAGCAACCGAAACCGAAACCGGATCCGTCACCGCGGGCGGCGCCGTTCCGGTGGCCGTCATCGGGTCCGGCAACATCGGAACCGACCTCATGATCAAGGTGCTGCGGCTCTCGAAGTCGCTGCGCATGGGCGCGATGGCGGGCATCGACCCGGACTCCGACGGGCTGGCCCGCGCCGCCCGGCTGGGGGTCCCCACCACGCACCGCGGCATCGAAGGGCTGGTCGCACTGCCCGGGTTCGCCGAGGTGAAGGTGATCTTCGACGCGACCTCGGCCAGAGCCCATGTGCGCAACGCGCAGCTCGCCGCGGAGCACGGCAAGCTGATGATCGATCTCACCCCCGCGGCTCTCGGGCCGTTCGTGGTGCCGTCGGTCAATCTGGACGAGCATCTGGCCGCGGCCGACGTCAACATGGTGACCTGCGGCGGCCAGGCGACCATTCCGGTCGTGGCCGCGATCTCCCGGATCGCTCCGGTCGCGTACGGGGAGATCATCGCCTCCATCGCGTCGAAGTCGGCCGGTCCCGGAACCCGGGCCAATATCGACGAGTTCACCGAGACCACGAGCAGGGCGATCCGGCTGGTCGGCGGCGCCGAGGTCGGCAAGGCCATCATCGTGCTCAACCCCGCGGAGCCCCCGCTCGCGATGCGTGACACGGTCTTCTGCCTCGTCGAGGGCGAACTGTCCGGCGCCGACCGGGACCGGATCGTGGCCTCCGTCCAGCAGATGGCACAGTCCGTACGGGAGTACGTGCCCGGCTACCGGCTCAAGCAGGACGTGCAGTTCGACCCGGTCGAGGACACCGTCGTACCGGCGCTCGGGCGGCGGGTCACCGGGGTCAGGATCTCGGTGTTCCTGGAGGTGCTCGGCGCGGGCCACTACCTGCCCGACTACGCGGGCAATCTCGACATCATGACCTCCGCCGCGGTCCGCACCGCGGAGAAGATCGCCGCACTCCGAGGATGGGTGACCGCATGAAGCTGTACGTCCAGGACGTGACCCTGCGGGACGGCATGCACGCGATGGGGCACATGTACACCGTCGACCAGGTGCGCCGGATCGTCTCCGCGCTCGACCGCTCCGGGGTCGCGGCGATCGAGGTCGCGCACGGAGACGGGCTCGGCGGTTCGAGCGCGAACTACGGGTTCGGCGCGCACAGCGACGAGGAGTGGATCGAGGCCGCGGCCGATGTCCTCGAACACGCGAAGCTGACCACGCTGCTGCTGCCCGGCATCGGAACCATCGACCATCTGCGCCGTGCCCACGCGCTCGGGGTGCGCAGCGTGCGCGTGGCGACGCACTGCACCGAGGCCGACGTCGGCGCGCAGCACATCTCCTGGGCGCGGGAGAACGGGATGGACGTCTCGGGGTTCCTGATGATGAGCCATCTCAACTCCCCGGAAGGACTTGCCCGGCAGGCCGAGCTGATGGAGTCGTACGGGGCGCACTGCGTCTATGTCACCGACTCCGGCGGGCGTCTGACGATGCGTGATGTCGCGGCCCGGGTCGACGCGTACCGCGAGGTGCTGGACGAGTCCACCGAGATCGGCATCCACGCCCACGAGAACCTCTCACTGTCGGTCGCCAACAGCGTGACCGCCGTGGAGCACGGCGCGTACCGCGTCGATGTGGCGCTGGCGGGGCAGGGCGCCGGAGCCGGGAACTGCCCGGCCGAGCCGTTCGTCGCCGTCGCCGACCTGCTGGGCTGGGAGCACGGCTGCGACCTGTTCGCGCTCCAGGACGCCGCCGACGACATCGTCCGGCCGCTGCGCAACCGGCCCGTGCAGGTGGACCGGGAAACCCTGACCCTCGGTTACGCCGGTGTCTACTCCAGCTTCCTGCTGCACGCCGAACGCGCGGCGCAGCGCTATGGCGTCGACACCCGGAAGATCCTGCTGGAGGTCGGTCGGCGGCAGATGGTGGGCGGCCAGGAGGACCTGATCGTGGACATCGCACTGGACCTGGCCGCACGGCGCGAGGCCCTGACGGAAGGGAGCGACAAGTGATTTCGGCAGAACTGACCGGCGTACTGGCGCAGCGGCTGGACACGGCACAGACGTCCCGCGAGGACACCCCGAGCCTCGCCGACAGCCATGAGCTGGACATCGACGACGCGTATGCCGTGCAGGCGGCGCTGCTGGCGCTGCGGGTGGCGCGCGGCGAGCGGATCGTGGGTGTGAAGCTGGGGTTCACCAGCAAGGCCAAGATGGCCCAGATGGGCGTCTGTGACGTGATCGTGGGCCGGCTCACCGACTCGATGCGGATCGCGGACGGCGACGGGGTCGACCTGTCGCGCTTCATCCATCCGAAGGCGGAGCCCGAGGTCGCCTACCGACTGTGCCGGGACGTGGACCTGGACGATCCGCTGACGGGCATCGAGTCCTGTGTGGACGCGGTGGCCCCGGCCATCGAGATCATCGACTCGCGTTACCGGGACTTCCGGTTCACGTACACCGATGTCGTCGCGGACAACACCTCCGCGGCCGGTTACGCGATCGGCCCGTGGCGGCCCGTGGAGAGCGTCGCCAACCGTGCGGTGCGGCTGCGTACCGCGGCGACGGAAGCGGTGGGTTCGACCGCCGCGATCCTCGGCGACCCGGTGCACGCGCTCCACGCACTGCTGGACATGTGCCGGCGCCGCCGGATTCCGCTGAAGGCCGGCCAGGTGGTGCTCGCGGGGGCGGCCACGGCGGCCGTGCCGCTGGTGCCCGGGTTCACGGAGTGCGAGGTGGCGGGCCTGGGATCCGTCACGGTGAAGGGGTACTGATGAGCGGTTCACGGGTGATCGAGGGCAAGGCCACTCCGCGCGGGCGGTTCCCGCATGTGAAGGTCGTCGGGGACCTGGTGTTCGTCTCCGGCACCAGTTCGCGCAGGCCCGACAACACGTTCGTGGGCGTCGAGGCCGATGAGTCCGGCACCACGGTGCTGGACATCCGGGCACAGACCCGGGCGGTGATCGAGAACATCCGGGACATCCTCGCCGAGGTGGGTGCCGAGCTCTCCGACATCGCGCAGATCACCACCTATCTGGTGTCCATGAACGACTTCGGCGGATACAACGAGGTCTACGGCGAGTTCTTCGACGAGCAGGGACCGACCCGGACGACCGTCGCGGTGCATCAGCTGCCGCATCCGCATCTGCTGATCGAGATCCAGGCCGTCGCCCATCTGTCGCGGCCCC
This sequence comes from Streptomyces sp. NPDC058092, assembly GCF_042884935.1. NCBI lineage: Bacteria > Bacillati > Actinomycetota > Actinomycetes > Kitasatosporales > Streptomycetaceae > Streptomyces > Streptomyces sp. NPDC058092. The sequence goes on along the minus strand of NZ_JBHVSY010000007.1, from coordinate 156,676 downwards.
GCCCGTCACACACAGCGCACAGCACGGAGGTGTCCTCATGACCGCCATCCCCCCGGTCATCGATTTCCAGGGCTGGATCACCGAGCACGAGCACCTGCTCAAGCCGCCGGTGAACAACCGCACCATGTCCCTGGGCCAGGACTTCATCGTCCAGGTCGTCGGCGGTCCCAACCAGCGGACCGACTTCCACCTCGACCCGTACGAGGAGTGGTTCTACCAGGTCAAGGGCGATATGCACGTCGACCTCATGACCGAGGAGGGGCCGCGGACCGTACACATCCGCCAGGGCGAGGCCTGGCTGCTGCCCGGCAATGTGCCGCACTCCCCGCAGCGGCCCGACGCCGGTTCGATCGGGCTGGTCATCGAGCGGGTCCGGGAGGAGGGCACCCTGGAGAAGTTCCAGTGGTACTGCCCCGACTGCGCCACGAAGATCCACGAGGTCGAGCTCCAGGTGCGGGACATCGTGGCGGATCTGCCGCCCGTCTTCACCGAGTTCTACGGGGACGAGAAGGCACGTACGTGTCCGGACTGCGGTGCGCTGCATCCCGGGAAGGGCCGAGCGTGAACCGTACGATCGACATCCATACGCATTACGTCCCGCGCGGCTGGCCGGATCTGACGGCCGAGGCCGGACCGGATGCTCCCTGGCTGCGGATCGAGTCCGAGTCCGACGCCGTGATCATGATGGGTTCCAAGGAGTTCCGGCGGATCCAGGCCGATGCCTGGGACGCCGAAACCCGGCTGCGGGACATGGACGCGGACGGTGTGCACCGCCAAGTGGTCTCCCCCACCCCGGCGTTCTTCACCTACGGTCGCAGCGGCGCCGAGGCGGCGAAGGTCTCGCGGATCTTCAACGACCTCGCGCTGGAGATCGTCGCCCCGGCACCGGACCGGCTGATCCCGTTCTGCCAGGTGCCGCTGCAGGATCCCGACGCGGCCTGCCGCGAGTTGGAGCGGAGCATCGCCAACGGGCACCGGGGGGTGGAGATCGGCAACCATGTCGGTGACCGCGACCTGGACAGCGAAGGCGTCGTGACCTTTCTCCAGCACTGCGCCTCGCTCGATGTGCCGGTGTTCGTGCACCCCTGGGACATGGCGAGTTCACCGCGACTGGACCGGTGGATGGCGCAGTGGCTCACGGCCATGCCCGCCGAGACCCATCTGTCGATCCTCGCCCTGATCCTGGGCGGCGTCTTCGACCGGATCGACGACCGGCTGAAGATCTGTTTCGCGCACGGCGGCGGGTCGTTCGCCTTCTGGCTCGGCCGGATGGAGAACGCCTGGCACGGCAGGAACGATGTCATCGGCACCTCTGAGCACCCGCCCTCGCACTATCTGGGCCGTTTCTACGTCGACTCGGTCGTCTTCGACGACCGTGCCCTGCGGCTCCTGGTCGACACCCTCGGCGCGGACCGGGTGATGGTGGGCAGCGACTACCCGTATCCGCTGGGGGAACGGCCGGTGGGTGAGGTGGTCCACAAGAGTGCCTTCCTCGACGACCGCAGCCGGAAGTTGATCACTCACGGCAACGCGGAACGCTTCCTGGGGCTGACCGGATCCTAGAGCGGGTCCGTGGTGTTCGGGGCCATTCCCGCGGCGATGTCCTCCAGGCTCCGGATCAGCGCCTGTGCCGACGGGCCCAGCGCGCGGGCGGCCGACAGGGTCAGCCCGACGCTGTGGCCGATCGGGTCCAGCGGCACCGCCAGCCTTGCGATCCGGGTGTCGTCCCGGGTGATCAGGCTGGGCAGTGCCGCGACGACATCGGTCTCCAGCAGGAGTTGACGGACGGTCAGGAACGAGGTCGTCTCGACCCGGTTCATCGGCAGCGGCATCCCGTGCCGGGCGAAGAACTCCTCGATCTCCCGCCGCAGCGCGGTCTCCGCCCCCGGCAGGATCCAGGGGTAGTCCGCCAGGTCTGCGAGCTCCACCGGGGACTGCCGGGCGAGTGCATGCGAGGCCCGGACCACGAGCTCGACCGACTCGTCGTAGAGCTTGCGGCGCACGGTCCGCTCGTCGGAGGGGACGGTGAGCCTGCCGACGACGAAGTCGATGCGGCCGGCCTCCAGTTCCAGGAGCAGCGCTTCCGGCGACGCCTCCCGGACGATCACCGTCAGGTAGGGGCGCTCCTTCTTGATCTCGGCGATGGCCCGCGGGAGGAGCACATTGGACCCGGCCAGGTGGGTGCCGACGATGACCGTCCCGCGGTCGGCGTCGGCCAGCTCCACCACATGGCGGCCCGCCTGCGCCAGCTGGGCCAGCACGGCTCGCGCGTGCTCGGTGAAGGCCTCGCCGAAGACGGTGGCGGTGACGCCCCGGGGCCCGCGCTCGTACAGCGGGACGCCGAGGATGTCCTCCAGCTCGTGCAGGCTGCGGGTGGCGGCCGGCTGGGTGACATGCAGCTCCGCGGCGGCACCCACGACGCTTCCCTGCCGGGAGAGCGCGTCGACGAGGACCAGGTGGCGCAGCTTCAGCCGGCCGTCGAGGAGACGTGGGATCTTCACCCCGCCGACTCTATCCGCGCCGGTCCGGCCACCCCGGACGGGCCCGGTCCGGGAGGCCGCCGCACGTACCGGCCCGGGAGCCCGCCGGACACCCGCTAGCCGACGGCCTTCGCCGCCGCCCGGCCCGCTGCCCGGCCGGAGAAGATGCAGCCGCCGAGGAAGGTTCCTTCCAGCGAGCGGTAGCCGTGCACCCCGCCGCCGCCGAAACCGGCCGCCTCCCCCGCCGCGTAGACACCGGACAGCGGTGTGCCGTCCTCGGTGAGCACCCGGGAGGACAGGTCCGTCTCCAGCCCGCCGAGCGACTTGCGGGTCAGGATGTTGAGCCGTACGGCGATCAGCGGACCGGCCTTGGGATCGAGGATGCGGTGCGGTGACGCCGTACGGATCAGCTTGTCCCCCAGATACGTGCGGGCGCCGCGGATCGCGGTGATCTGGAGGTCCTTGGTGAAGGGGTTGGCGATCTCGCGGTCGCGGGCGGTGATCTCGCGGCGCAGTTCGGCCTCGTCGATCAGCGGCTCGTCGGTGAGTGCGTTCATCCCGCGGACCAGTGCGCCGAGGTCCTTCTCGACCACGAAGTCCACCCCGTGGTCCATGAATGCCTTGACCGGGGCCGGTACGTCCGCGCGGGCCCGGCCGATCACGTCACGGATCGACTTTCCGGTCAGATCGGGGTTCTGCTCGGAGCCGGAGAGCGCGAATTCCTTGCCGATGATCTTCCGGTCGAGGACGAACCAGGTGTAGTCGTATCCGGACCTCATGATGTGTTCGAGGGTGCCGAGGGTGTCGAAGCCGGGGAAGAGCGGGACCGGCAGCCGCTTGCCGCGGGCGTCCAGCCAGAGCGAGGACGGTCCCGGCAGGATGCGGATGCCGTGCCTGGCCCAGATCGGGTTCCAGTTCTCGATGCCCTCGGTGTAGTGCCACATCCGGTCGCGGTTGATGTGGTGGGCGCCCGCCTCCTCGGTGATGCCGAGCATGAGTCCGTCGACATGGGCGGGCACACCGGAGAGCATTTTCGCGGGCGGGGTGCCGAGCCGCCGGGGCCACTGCTTGCGTACGAGGTCGTGGTTGCCGCCGATGCCACCGGAGGTGACGATCACCGCCTGGGCCCTCAGCTCGAAGGTGCCGGCCGTCACCCGGCTGCTCGCGGTGCCGCGGGCGGCCGCGCTCGGCTCCAGTATCTCGCCAGTCACCGTGTCGACGGTTCCCGCGGTGCGGCCGAGGCCGGTGACCCGGTGGCGGAACTTCAGTCGGACGAGGCCCTTGGCGACGCCCGCGCGGACCCGGCGCTCGAAGGGGGCGACGACACCGGGGCCGGTGCCCCAGGTGATGTGGAAGCGGGGTACGGAGTTGCCGTGGCCGTTCGCGTCGTAGCCGCCGCGCTCCGCCCAGCCGACGACGGGGAAGAGCCGCAGCCCCTGGGCGTGCAGCCAGGAGCGCTTCTCACCGGCCGCGAAGTCGACGTACGCCTCGGCCCACTTCCGTGGCCAGTGGTCCTCCTCGCGGTCGAAGCCCGCCGTGCCGAGCCAGTCCTGGAGGGCCAGCTCATGGCTGTCCTTGATCCGCATCCGGCGCTGCTCGGGCGAGTCGACGAGGAAGAGACCGCCGAAGGACCAGTGCGCCTGGCCACCGACGGACTGTTCGGGTTCCTGGTCGAGCAGGATCACCGAGCGGCCCGCGTCGACCAGCTCGGCGGTGGCCACCAGCCCCGCGAGCCCTGCCCCGATAACGATCACATCAGCGTCGTACGCCATGGGTTCCATCCTTGTCGGGGGTCGGAGGCGGCGCGATCGGTCACGGCCACGGCGAGGGTCCGGCACGGACGCCGGAGGTTACTCGTGCGTCAGATCCTCTGCACCGGCCGCTGCGGCGTCAACCGCCCGGTCGGCGGCACCCCGGCCGCACCCATGGGACGCAGGCGCTATCGTCGATACGAATCACCCACTTCTGGCCTGACTTGAGGTAGAAGCGTGTCGGTGCTGGTTCTCGTACTCGCCGTGAGTGCCGCCTGCTGTCTGGGGTTCGGCTTCGTCCTTCAGCAGGACGCCGCTTCCCACGCGCCGAGGAGCGACTATCTCTCCTTCCGCCTGCTGCTGGACCTGATGCGGGTACGGAGCTGGCTGGCCGGGATCGGGCTGATGGTCTGCGGCATGGTGCTGGGCGCCCTGGCCCTGGGCAAGGGCGAGCTGTCCATCGTCGAACCACTGCTCGCGACCAATCTGCTCTTCGCGATGACCCTGTCGCGTCATCGCACCGGGCAGCGGCTCGGCCGGCAGGGCTGGGCCGGGCTCTGGATGCTGGCCGGCGGAGTCGCCGCGTTTCTTCTGGGGGGCCAGCCGCGGGGCGGTGAGGCGGTGACCGATCCACTGCGGCACTGGCTGGTGATCGGCGTGGTCGTGGGCGTGGCGCTGCTGCTCACCACCTTCGCCAAGCGCCATCAGTCCGGGGTCGCCCCGGCGCTGCTCGCGGTGGCGGCCGGGCTGCTGTACGGACTCCAGGACGCCCTCACCCGGGTCACCGGCCAGCGGCTGTCGGACGAGGGCTGGACGGCGCTCGTGACGAACTGGCAGCCGTACGCGGTGGTGGCGCTGGGGGTGACGGGCCTGCTCCTGGTGCAGAGCGCGTTCGAGACGGGCCCGCTGCGGGTCTCGCTGCCCCCACTGACCGCGGCGCAGCCGCTGGCCGGGATCGCCTGCGGGGTCGGTTTCCTCGGTGACCAGCTGCGCACCGACACCGGCGCGCTGGCCTGGCAGGCGGCCGGTCTCGCGGCGATCGTCACCGGGATCGTGCTGCTGGGACTGCATCCGGCGATGCCGGAGGGGCCCGTGGGCGGGCGCCGGGAGAAGAGCCTGATGCCGAGCTGAGCGGCGGCACGAGCCCTGCGGGCACGTCTTCCCTGCGCTCCCCGCCGCACACCCCCGGTGCGTCTTCCCGGTACGTCTTCCTGGTCACAGGGAGCCGTCCGCGCTGGTTATTAATAATGGCCAGCATTAGAGTGGCCGCATGGCGAGAGCGTCGGGACAAGAGACCAGGGACAAGCTGATCCGCGCGGCCGAGGAGGTCTTCGCCGCGCAGGGTACGGACGGCGCCCAGCTGCGGGACATCGTCCGGCTGGCCGGGCAGAGCAACCCCTCCGCGGTCCAGTACCACTTCGGTTCGCGGGCCGGGCTGCTCGACGCCGTGATGGCCGGCCGCCAGGCCCGTACCGAACGGGTGATCGCGCCACTGCTCGACGGGCTGGGTGCGGACTGCGGCGTACGCGAACTGCTCACCGCACTGGTGACGGCCGAGGCGAGCCTGCTCGCCGACGACCGCGGCCGCCGCTGTCTGCGGATCTCGGCCCAGCTCAGCCATGAGACCGGACTGCGGACCGGCCGGCCGCACCCCGCCCTGGACGGCACCGCCTACGGGCGGCTGATCGGCGGCATCGGGGACTGCCTGGGCGAGCTGCCCGGGGCCGTCCGTCTGGAGCGCCTGGACCTGGCGCTCACCCTGATCGGCGCGGCGCTGGCCGACCGCGCCCGCCAGGGACTCGACGGCACCCGGCCGCTGACCGGCGAGGCGTTCTTCCTCGCCGACCTCGTCGGGACCACCACCGCGTTCCTGCACGCACCGGTGCCGGACGGCGCGTGAATTACCCGCACCACCACCACACACACCACCACCACACGTAAGGACATGCCTTGACCGACAAGAGCAGGCTCGGCGACAAGACCGTCATCATCACCGGCGGCGCCCGGGGGCTGGGCGCCGAGGCCGCCCGCCTCGCCGTGGAAGGCGGCGCCAACGTGCTGATCACCGATGTGCTCGACGAGGAGGGCGCCGCCACCGCCGCGGAACTGGGGGCGCAGGCCCGCTTCCTGCACCACGACGTGACCTCCGAGGAGGACTGGCGGCGCGTCGCCGAGTTCGCCGTCGCCGAGTTCGGGCGGATCGACGGCCTGGTCAACAATGCCGGGATATCGACCGGCCGGCCGCTGGAGACCGAGACGGTCGAGCACTTCCGCAAGGTCGTCGACATCAACCTGACGGGCGTCTTCATCGGCATGCGGACCGTGATCCCGGCGATGAAGGAGAACGGCGGCGGTTCGATCGTCAACATCTCCTCGGCCGCCGGACTGATGGGCCTCGCCCTGACCTCCGGCTACGGCGCGTCCAAGTGGGGCGTGCGCGGTCTGACGAAGGTCGGTGCGGTGGAGCTCGGCACCGCGAAGATACGGGTGAACTCCGTACACCCCGGCATGGTCTACACGCCGATGACCGCGTCCGTCGGCATTCAGCAGGGCGACGGGAACTACCCCAACACCCCCATGGGCCGGGTCGGCGAGGCCCCGGAGATCGCCGAGGCGGTCGTCTTCCTGCTGTCGGACGCCGCCTCGTACGTCACCGGCGCCGAACTGGCCGTGGACGGCGGCTGGACCACGGGCCCGACCGTCAAGTACGTCATGGGGCAGTGATCACTGTCAGTGGTCCGGTGTTGGATGAGGGCATGACTCCTTCTGACGAGATCCTGGACATCGTCGACGAGAACGACGTGGTCGTGGGGCAGGCCCCGCGCGGTGAGGCGACCGCGCGGGGCCTGCGCCATCGCTGCGTCTTCGTCGCGGCCCGGGATGCCGGGGGCCGGCTCTTCGTGCACCGCAGGACCCCCACGAAGCTGGTCTTCCCGTCTCATTACGACATGTTCGTCGGCGGGGTGGTCGGGGCCGGCGAGTCGTACGACGAGGCGGCGCTGCGGGAGGCCGAGGAGGAGCTGGGGGTCACGGGGCTTCCCCGTCCCGAGCCGCTCTTCACGTTCCTCTACGAGAGCGCGGAGCACTCCTGGTGGACCCACGTCTACCAGGTGCGGTGCGAACTGCCGGTGCACCCGCAGGCGGAGGAGGTCGCCTGGCACACCTTCCTCACCGATGCGGAGCTGGAGCAGCGGCTCGGCGACTGGGAGTGGGTGCCGGACGGCCTGGAGGCGTACCACCGGCTGCGCGCCTTCCGGGCGGGCGGGGCGGTCTCCTGAGCCGGGGCTCGATTGCCGGTCGTAAGGTTCACGCGTGATCGAATTCGTACAGAGCCTGCGGCTGTGGTTCGCGCCGCAGCGAATCCGCGAAGAGGGCGACACCCCCGACTACCGGTTCTCGCTCGCCAACGAGCGCACCTTCCTCGCCTGGATCCGGACGGCTCTCGCGTTGATCGGCGGTGGTTTCGCGGTCGACCAGTTCCTCCCCGAGCTGGTGTGGGGCATCCGCGCGGGACTGGCGCTCGCGCTGCTCGCGGCCGGTGTGCTGTGTGCGCTGCGGGCGATCAACCACTGGGTGCGGTGCGAGCGGGCGATGCGGCGCGGGGAGGATCTGCCGGTCTCCCGGTTCCCGACGCTGCTCGGCATTGCCGTCGCCGTCGTCGCCGTGGCGATGGTGGTGGTGGTCCTCTTCGGCTGGGAGGGCCGGTGACGGCGGACGGGCGCGACCCCGGGCTGCAGCCCGAGCGGACCAGGCTGGCGTGGCGGCGCACGACGCTGTCCTGCACGGTGGTGGCCCTGCTGGCGGTCAAGCAGGCGCTGCACGGCGGGGCGAGCCCGGCCGCGGTCGTCGCCGTGGCGCTGAGCGCGCTGGCCTGGCTGGGTTTCCTGCTCGTGGCGCACCGGCGGGTGCTCGGGATGGCGACCGCGCGTCCGCAGCCGCTCTCGGCGCGCAGCGCGCTGACGGCGGCGGCGTGCACGGTCGCGCTCGCGGTGTTCGCCACGGCCATGCTGTTCTGACGTCGGGGCGCCAGGCCCCTCAGACCTCCGGAGTGTCCCAGGGGACGGTGACGACGATCTTTCCGCGGGTCCGTCCCTGCTCGTTCAGCCGGTAGGCGTCCGCCGCCCGTTCCAGCGGGAAGACCTGGTCCAGATGGACCGTGACGATGCCCTGTTCGGCCAGTTCGGCCAGGCGGGCGAGGTCCTTGGCGTCCGGGCGTACGTAGGCGTAGCGGCCGCCGTACGAGAACACCTCGCCGTCCGCGATGGAGGCCAGTCGGCCCCCGGGCTTCAGCACGTCGGCGGAGACGCGGAGCGCCTGGCCGCCGACGGTGTCGAACGCGGCGTCGATGCCGTCCGGGGCCAGCGCCCGGAGCCGGTCGGCGAGGCCGTCGCCGTAGGCCACCGGTTCCCCGCCGAGCTGCCGGACGTAGTCGTGGTTGCGTTCGCTCGCGGTGCCGATGACGCGGGCGCCCGCGTGGCGGGCGAGCTGGACGGCGAGCGAGCCCACGCCGCCGGCCGCCGCGTGGACGAGGACCGTCTCGCCGTCCTGGATCCGCAGGGTGCGGTGGAGCACCTGGTACGCGGTGAGGCCGGCCAGCGGCAGGCCGGCAGCCTCCTCGAAGCTCAGGCTCAGCGGCTTGCGGGCGAGGGTGCGCACGGGTGCGGCGACGTATTCGGCGAACGTACCGCGGCAGAGGAAGTCCTCCCGCACATAGCCGATGACCTCGTCGCCGACCGTGAACTCGTCGACGGCGACACCGGGCTGCACGACGACTCCCGACACGTCCCAGCCGGGGATCACCGGGAACACGGCCTCCAGAGCGGCGTCGAGGTAGCCCTCACGGGCCTTCCAGTCGACCGGGTTGACTGCCGCGGCCCGCACCTTCACCAGGACGGTGTCGGGGCCGACCTTGGGGTCGGGCCGTTCCCCGTACTCCAGGACGTCCGCCCCGCCGTACCTGCTGTAGCTGATCGCCTTCATGTACCGACCTTCGGTACGGGCCGGGGCGTGCGCAACTCAGGCCGTGGCGGCCTCGGGGAAGGGGGCCGTCACCAGCGCGGGACCGAGGGTGTCCGCCAGCCCGGTTCGGCCTTGCGCATCGCGGCCGCGTCGTCGCGCTCGCGCATGGTGCCGTCGTCGTCGAGCCAGCGCCGGTGCAGTGCGGCCAGGCGTTCGCGGTCGAGCTCGACGCCGAGCCCGGGTGCGTCGGAGACGGTGAGCCGGCCGCCCCGGAAGACATGGCGGGTGGTGATGACGTCCTCGGTCTGCCAGGGGTAGTGGCTGTCGCAGGCGTAATCGAGGTTGGGGACGGTGGCCGCGACGTGGGTCATCGCGGCGAGGCTGATGCCGAGGTGGGTGTTGGAGTGCATGGAGAGCCCGACGCCGAAGGTGCGGCAGATCCCGGCCAGTTCGCGGGTGCGGTGCAGTCCGCCCCAGTAATGGTGGTCGGAGAGGACCACCTGGACGGCGCCGCGGGCGAAGGCCTCCGGGACCTCGGCAAGGGTCGTCACGCACATGTTGGTGGCGAGCGGTACGCCGGTGGCGGCGGCCACCTCGGCCATCAGGTCCGTGCCGCTCGCCGGATCCTCCAGGTATTCGAGTACGCCCTCGAGCTGCTCGGCGACGTACAGCGAGGTCTCCACCGACCAGGCGCCGTTGGGGTCGAGGCGCAGCGGCTGCCCGGGGAACTCCTCGGCCAGGGCGCGGATCGCGGCGATCTCCTGGTCGGGTTCGAAGACGCCGCCCTTGAGCTTGAAGGAGGAGAAGCCGTGCTCGCGGGCGAAGCGCCGGGCCTGGGCGACGACCCCGGCCGGGTCCACGGCGGCACCCCAGTCGTCCTGTTCGCCGCCCTCGGGGTGGGCGGCCCAGCGGTAGAAGAGGTACGCGCTGTACTCGACGCTGTCGCGGACCTTTCCGCCGAGCAGGGTGTGCACGGGCAGGCCCAGGGACTTGCCGAGCGCGTCCAGGCAGGCGACCTCGAAGCCGGAGACGACGGAGAGCCGGAGCTTGTCGGCGCTCTGGACGCCGCGCAGCCCGCCCGCGTCGACCCGCTCGTCGGCCGCGCGTGAATCACCGCACACCTCGTCGGCCAGGGCGAACAGGCCGTTCAGATCGCTGACCGGGCGTCCGAGGAGGGCGGTGGCGAGCGGCCGGGCGAGTTCCAGGTACTTGCCGTCCCCGTACGTCTCGCCGATACCGGTCACTCCTCCGCCGGTGACGACTTCCACGATGAGCCGCGGGGTGTACGGCTGGTGGACGCCCTGGGTGTTGAGCAGGGGCGGGTCGGCTATCAGGATCGGCGTCAGCCGGACTTTCTCGATCAGCAACTCTGGTTTCATACGTGAACCATATTCAGGGATACGACTGAGCGCCAGACTCCCCGACCAAGTCGGCGCGGAGTGCCCGCGTCGGATTCCGGGAGTCCACTGGACGACATACCGACTGGTCGGCATCATGAACACCGACCGTCTCTCACCCCGGAGGTGCGCACGATGAGCCCAGTCCACCCGCCAGGTCTCGACCTCGACCGGCTGCGCGGCCATCTCGACCGCGAGCGACCGGGTCTGGTGAACGGACCGCTCGAAGCCCGGCTCATCGAGGGCGGCCGGTCCAACCTGACGTACATCGTCACGGACGGCACGGGGCGCTGGGTCGTCCGCAGGCCCCCGCTGGGTCATGTGCTGGCCACCGCGCACGACATGAAGCGCGAGCACCGGGTGATCAGCGCCCTGCACCCGACGGCCGTTCCGGTACCCGAACCCGTGCTGCTCTGCGAGGACGACTCGGTGATCGGGTCGCCCTTCTACGTCATGGAGTACGTCGAGGGCACCCCGTACCGCACGGCCGAACAGCTCGCCCCGCTGGGCACCGAGCGCACCCGGGCGGCCGTCCTCGGTCTCGTCGACGCGCTCGTCGAACTGCACGCCGTGGACCCCGAGTCCGTCGGGCTGGGCGACTTCGGGCGCCCCGAGGGCTTCCTCGACCGGCAGCTGCGCCGCTGGGGCAAGCAGCTGGACGCCTCCCGCAACCGCGAGCTGCCCGGCATCGACGAACTGCACGCCGCGCTCGGCCGTGAGCTGCCCGCCTCCCCCTCGCCCACCGTCGTACACGGCGACTACCGCCTGGACAACGTCCTGATCGGCTCCGACGACCGGATCAGGGCCGTCCTCGACTGGGAGATGTCGACACTCGGCGACCCGCTGACCGACCTCGGCCTGCTCGTGATGTACAGCTCGGACCTCGGCCTGGCGGACTCCCCGGTCTCCACCACCAGCAGCGCGGCCGGCCACCCGGCCCCCGCCGAACTGATCGAGCGCTATGCCGCACGCTCCGGCCGCGACACCTCCGCCATCTCCTGGTACACGGCGTTCGCCTGGTTCAAGCTCGCCGTGATCCTGGAGGGCATCCACTACCGCTACACGCTGGGCCGGACCGTCGGCGCCGGCTTCGACCGCATCGGCGATCTCGTCCCCGTCTTCATCGAGCACGGCCTCACCACCCTCCAGGAAGGCTGATCACCCCCATGGACTTCGCATTCGACGCCCGTACCGAGGAGCTGCGCACCAAGCTGCTCACCTTCATGGACGAGCACGTCCATCCGGCCGAGAAGACCGCGGACGAACAGCGCGCACTGCTCGCCTCCCCGTGGGACACCCCGCAGATCGTCGAGGACCTCAAGGCCGAGGCGCGACGGCAGGGGCTGTGGAACCTCTTCCTCCCCGACGCCGGGTACGGTGCCGGGCTGACCAATCTCCAGTACGCGCCGCTCGCCGAAATCACCGGCCGTTCCCCGCAGTTGGCGCCGACCGCACTCAACTGCGCGGCCCCGGACACCGGAAACATGGAGGTGCTCTTCCAGTTCGCCACGGACGAGCAGAAGAAGCAGTGGCTGGAGCCGCTGCTCGCCGGGGAGATCCGCTCGGCGTTCGCGATGACGGAGCCGGAAGTGGCCTCGTCGGACGCGACGAACATCGAGACCCGCATCGTGCGGGACGGCGAGGACTACGTCATCAACGGCCGCAAGTGGTACATCTCCGGGGCGATGAACCCGGACTGCCGGATCTTCATCGTGATGGGCAAGACCGACCCCGAGGGCGCCGACATCCGCCGCCAGCAGTCGATGATCCTGGTCCCGCGCGACACCCCCGGTCTCGAAGTGCGGCGCGCCATGCAGGTGTACGGCTACGAGGACCACTACCACGGCGGTCACGCCGAGGTCGTCTTCACGGACGTACGGGTGCCGGCCGCGAACCTGATCGGCGAGGAGGGCGGCGGATTCGCCATCGCCCAGGCCCGGTTGGGACCGGGCCGCATCCACCACTGCATGCGGCTGATCGGCATGGCCGAGCGGGCCATCGAGCTGATGTGCAGGCGGGCGGTGTCCCGTACGGCCTTCGGCAAGCCGCTCGCCCAGCAGGGCGTCGTACAGAACTGGATCGCGGACGCGCGGGTCACGGTGGAGCAGCTGCGGCTGCTGGTGCTGAAGACGGCGTGGCTGATGGACACGGTGGGCAACCGGGGCGCGCACACGGAGATCCAGGCAATCAAGATCGCCACCCCGCGCGCCGTGGTCGACATCCTGGACCAGGCGGTGCAGTTGCACGGCGCGGGTGGCGTCAGCCAGGACTTCCCGCTGGCCGAACTGTGGGCGGCGGCACGGACGTTGCGGCTGGCGGACGGGCCGGACGAAGTGCATCAGCGGTCGTTGGCGCGGCGGGAGATCAGGCAGTACGTGTAGGCGGCGGCCTGGGCGGGGGTGGGTGCGGGGGCTCGCCCGGTTGCCGCGTTGTCCTCAATCGCCGGACGGGCTTGAATCTCGGCGCCGGACTCCTTCGTGACCGCTAGTCCTCAATCACCGGACGGGCTCGAATTCCGGCGCCGGACACCTTCATGACCGCTAGTCCTCAATCACCGGACGGGCTCGAATTCCGGCGCCGGACACCTTCATGACCGCTAGTCCTCAATCACCGGACGGGCTCG